>DATNRD010000355.1:0-5640 GCA_036703665.1 Candidatus Obscuribacterales bacterium | reverse complement strand
GGCCCCGCTTTGACGGCAGTACTCGGGGGAGAAACCCAGGTGATGGTCGTTCCACCAGTGATAGCTATTCCACATATCAAGTCAGGGCGACTGCGGCCTTTAGGGTACAGCGGTGCAAGACGGCTGCCAGCGATAGCTGAGGTCCCTACCTTGGCTGAGGCCGGCTTGCCGGGCTTCCAGATGGACAGCGGCTGGCATGCCTGGTTTGCGCCCGCCAAGATTCCTGCCCGCGTCGTAGACACGATTTACGATGCAATAAAAAAATCGTTGCAGGTGCCCGCATTGCGCGAGTTCCTTCTGGCGGGAGGGTACGAACCCACGGCAGACCCGCCCGCTCAGTTTCAGAAAAATTTTCAAGCCGACCTCAAACGCTGGGGCGAGCTCGTGCGGCTGGCCAAAATCGAGCCGATTTAAAGCCACCTACATTTTCTTGAGTGAGAGTCGCTCCGGTTACTGCTGTCTTGCCTTTGATGGGTTGTTAACGGTGTGATTGGGTGATTGACGGGTTGGTATACCAATAGTATGGTGTCGGTATAGCAAAGCTTACTCGGGATTGGCAGTGTTAGAAGAAGCGGGCACGTATCAGAAGCTGAAGTCGATGATCCTGCAAGGGGAAGTCGGTCGAGGCGAGCCACTGGTCGAGCGCTCGATTGCGGATCTCCTCGGTGTGAGCAGAACGCCAGTCCGGGAAACGATTCGCCGGTTGGAGAAGGAAGGGCTGGTGAGAATCGTCGAGGGCAAGGGTGCCTTCGTTGCCGACTACACCATTGAAGACATCATCGAGATCTATCAAGTACGGGAGGGTCTCGAGCCGATCGCCGCTCGTCTCGGCTGTTCTCACATCCATCGCGCTGATCTTGACCGCTTCGAAGAGCAGTTCAACCGCTACAAGCAGCGGCCGTCACTGCGCGAAGACGCCGATGGATGGCGCAAGCTGGGACGCGATTTTCATGACTTGTTTATCCGAGCTTCACTAAACGGACGCATCATCCAGACGATTGAAGGACTGCGCGGCCAGATTGAACTCGTGAGGGGGCTTAGCCGGTCAGCAAATAAAGCCACCGTGGCGCAGAGTTCAATCGATGAACACTTGGAGATCCTGCGTGCGCTGCGGTCAGGCTCGCCGCAACGTGCGGAAAAAACTGTGAGGAGTCACTTGCAAAATTCGCTCAAGCACAAGCTCGAAGCACTCGGGAGTATCAGCTGATACGTTTGTCCTAACAATCAGAACAAGAGCGCCTGGGTGTGTTTCAGTCGTGTATGCTCGAAGCGGAGCAGAAGATGCTGAAGGCGTTCCGCAGTAAGTCAAACTGCTTTTGAGGTAGCCGTCACACTAAGGGATTATGCCATGCCAAAAGTACGAGTTATTACCCCAGTGGTTGCCGTTCAAGACAACATGGAGAATGCTCAGACGTTGAACGTCGAACGTCTTGCAGCGAGCAAGGTTCGCGTCGGCTTGTTGGACAACACCAAGCCCAATGCGGGCCAGTTGCTGGGATTTGTCGGGAAACAGCTGATCGCACGCAGCATTGCGGCTAGCACCTATGCCGCTGATAAAACCGATTCTCCAGCATCAAATCCCGCTAGTCATGGTGCCACCGAGGTGGTATTCAATCGACTGAAAGAAAACGCGGATCTGGTCCTGACGGGACTCGGTAACTGAGGGTCCTGCACGTCGTGGAGTATCCACGACTCCGTTGAGCTGGTGAAGCGCGGCGTCCCGTCGGCCGCCATCTGTTCCACTCGATTCGTCCCCGTCGCACGAAAGTTTGCGCAGGCACTGGGTATGGGTGACCTGCCCATTATCGAAGTTCACGATGAAGTCGGCCATGACTCCCCTGAAGCGCTGCAGAAAGTCGCCCAAGTCGTGGCCGATGCTGTTCCCGCCATTCTGCGCAAGTACCAAAGCAGGAATGTCGCCGGCCAAAGGTTGAGGGAAGAGGAGCACATCGATACGTTGGACATCGATGCTGATAGCGATCTTTCGATCCGCGTGAGCGAAAGATTCCTGCAGGAGAACTGGTCGGATGGCCTCCCGATCGTCCCACCGACCGAAGAACGGGTTCGGGCGATGCTGGAGACGGTCGTGGCGCCACCTGATGAAGTGCTCGGGGTGCTGCATCCCCGGGGAGGAATCGCCACGGTGCAAAAGGTGGCGGTCTGCGCTGTGATGGCAGGGTGCGCTCCGAAACATTTTCCCATCGTTGTTGCTGCCGTACGGGCCATGGCAGTGCCACAGTTCAAGATGCATTCGGTTCAGTCTTCGGCACACCCTCATTCACCGTTCATCCTCGTGAACGGACCGGCCGGCATCGAAGTGGGGCTCTCCACCGGGCACGATTGCACTCCCAAGGGCTGGCAGTCGAATTTGGTCATTTGCCGTGCCGTGCGTTTGGTCACCATCAATATGGCGGGATTGAAGAACGTCATCGCCTCGCACACGCAAGGTCACCTCGGGCGCTTTATGGACTGTGTTCGCGAGAATGAAGAGGAGAGCCCATGGGAGCCTTATCACACCGAGCAGGGCTATGCCCGCGACGCGAGTGCCGTGACGGTTTTTCCTGGGGAGCCACCGCATCTTGTCGATGATAGGGGCAGTAACACGGCGCAGAGCATGTTGACGACCTTCGCACGCGTTGTCGCGACTGGGGGTAACCGCTCGGTTTTCGGAAACAGTCAGCAGGTTCTGCTGTTTGCGCCTGAGCACGCTCAATACATCGCATCCCAAGGTTTCTCAAAGGAAGACGTTCGGGAGTTCCTGTACGAGGTCGCGCGCATTCCGCTCCATGAGTTTCCGCGAAACAACTTGGAGAGCTTCTCAGTCTGGCACAAGAAGCTATTTTCGAACGTAAGTGAACACGTCACCATACCTGCCGTGCGACGAAAGGAAGACTTCAAGATCATCGTTCACGGCGGAATCGGCCCACACTCCTTGTATATTCCTGGCAGCTTGAGTTCCAAGCCAGTCACGGTACCCGTTGAACCTGGGAGGTAACCACACTCTTACGCCGAGGCCGCCCGGGTAGCCGCGCCAGATGATTGCGAACCTCGAAGAGGCCGTCGTAACGGCGGAACGGGACTTCGAAGAGGCTAACGCGCGCTTGTATTCGATTGGCCTCACCGACGGTCTTCCAGTGGTTCCTCCTACCATGGCCCGAATCGAGGCTATGCTGAGCGGACACGATCCGGCGCGCGTCGTGGCGAGACTCGCGCCGCTTTCGGCTGATGCGAACTTGTTTCGAATCGCGATGTGCGCAGTAATGGCGGGCTGTCTGCCGTCTTACTTCCGCGTAGTGGTCGCAGCTGTGGAAGCGGTCGCTCAGGAAGAATTTAACTTGCTCGGAATCCAGACGACCACCGGCACCGCCGCCCCAGCGATCATCGTGAACGGCCCAATTGCACAGCAGCTGGGCATCAATTGCGAAACAAATGCGCTCGGCGCCGGCAATCGCGCTAATGCGACCATCGGGCGCGCCCTCGCGTTGGTGCTGCGCAATGTAGGCGGTGCGGTTCCCGGCGAACTTGATATGTCAACCATGGGGCAACCGGGGAAGTATACGTTTTGCTTTGCCGAGAACGAGCGTGAGAGTCCCTGGGAACCATTGCATGTGAGTCGCGGCTTCGATCGGGAGCAAAATACGGTGACGGTTATAGCGGCTGCTGGCACGATCGAGGTGCGCGACGAATGCAGCGCTTGCGCAGACAGTCTCCTTAGCACTTTCGCACATTCCATGCTCGGTGCTGGATCCGTGGGGGGGGCCGGAATGCTGAGTGGCGGTGAACCTCTGCTGCTGTTTTCTCCAGACCACGCGAAGCTTGTCGCCAAAGAGAGGTCACGTGCCGAAGCACAAGCCTTTATCTTCGAGACAGCGCGTCTTCCGTTGAGTACGTTGCCGCCTGAGACAGCAGCCCATTTACGACAACGGGGTGCTGACGAGATGCTGCGTGTCGCTGGCTGCGCAACCGACATCATGCTTGTTGTAGTCGGCGGTACCGGATTCAAGTCCACTTATGTTCCCACATGGGGCGGCGGCACGCGTGCAGTAACGAAACTCATTGAAACGAGCTGAGCAACATGACACAGGGAGGTTTGACATGGAAATGCGAGTTGGGCTGCGCAGTTGGACAACAAAGGGTCTTATCGCTTTCAGCACTGCAAGTCTATTTGTGGCCGCTAGCGGGCTCGTTTCGGCGCAGACGCCGCAGCAATATCCCGCCAAGGAAATTGAACTGATCATCCCGTTCGCTCCCGGCGGAGGTGTCGATTTATTCGGTCGCACCGTGGCCCGTGTCTTGAATGAGGAAAAGATCGTCAATAGAAGAATTCAAGTCGTTAACAAGCCAGGCGCTGGCGGGGCTCGAGGCATGGCGGAAATGGTACAGCGCAAGGGCGACACTCATGTATTGCTGGGAATTGCGATCCACGTGCATACGACGCCATTGACGACGGGTACCAAGCACTCTTACAAGGATCTCACTCCGATCGCCAAGCTTTTCTCCGAGTACCAGATGATGGTCGTCCGTACCGAATCACCCATCAAGAGCATCAAGGAAGTCGAGGCAGCGCTGCGTAAGGACGCAGGCAGTCTCAAGGTCGGTGGCGCCTCCGTCGGCGGTGCCGATCATATGACGGTGGCCAAGTTCGTCAAGGCAATTGGTGGCGACCCGGCGAAGCTCACCTATGTTGCCTACTCTGGCGGAGAATCGAACGCTGCGATTCTCGGCGGCCACGTCGATATCGGTATGGGCGGACTCGATCTGATCGATTTAGTCGAAGGAGGCAAGATGCGGGTCCTCGCAGTCAGCGCGCCTGCGCGGCTGGGTGGTCGCTATAAGGCTCTGCCGACGTTCCTCGAGCAGGGGTACGAAGTCGTCAATCCAAACTGGCGAGGCGTCTTCGGTCCGCCTGATATGCCTCCCGCCGTTGTGCAGTATTGGAGGGAGAGCCTGAAAAAGATGGTGCAGACCAAGGCTTGGAAGGCGGAGCTAGAGAAGAACCAGTGGATCGACACCTTCGAGTCCGATACATTCCTCGCTTCCCTTGACAAGGATCATGAGATCTATCGCGCGCTCTTGCAGCAGGTCGGGCTGCTGAAGAAATGAGCGAGACGCCGTTCCGAAGGGAAGGGCCGCTTGCCGCCAAAGTAGAAACGGTATTCGCTTTCGTTCTGCCGTTTTTCTCGGTCTTCTACATCTGGCAGGCGACAGAAGTTACAGAGCCACCCAGCAACATTACGGTGGGTGCGCGTACGTTTCCGCTCCTGATCGGCTTCCTGATGCTGGCCGTGTCAGTGGTTTTGGCGTGGCAGCGTTGGCGCGCACGCTACCCCGAAGCGTCGGCCGCACATGAGCAGTCGCAAGCGGGAGTCATACCACTGGAAGAGGACGAAACTTCAATCGGCGACTGGCCCGCGGTCTGGACGGTGCTGGTAGCGCTGGTCGCGCTCTTCCTGCTGTTCGAGCCCTTGGGTTTTATCGCGGCCGTCGGCCTCTTTCTCTTCGTGCTCTCGACATTATTTGCTCCGTCGCGATGGATGTTCCACCTTGTCATATCGATTGGCTTCAGCGGGTTCTTCTATTACTTGTTCACGCGGATACTGGAGATCCCGTTGCCCAAAGGTATTCTGCGCGTTCTCCTCT
>DATNRD010000354.1:0-3517 GCA_036703665.1 Candidatus Obscuribacterales bacterium | reverse complement strand
ACGGCCCTCGTGGACTTCCTGAACGGTAGGCGCGGATTGAGCAAGGCGAGCGCACTAAAGCTGGCTCGCTATTTCAAGGTAGCGCCGGAAGTCTTTCTGGGTGGCAAGTAGTGACCTATACCTTCTCCAGCTTCCTCCATGCCTGGCTCCTGGACAATTTCCTTGCCGTGTTCAGCGCCTTGGCGGTCCGAGCCTGAAGATTCAGCCGTCCTTTTACCTGTTCCCAGTTTCTCACCGAGGCGGCGCTGACACCAAGGAGCGTCGCCAGCTGGTTGTATGACATATCAAGGCGCAGGCGCAGCTCTTTAACCGCTTTGCCGGTGAGCGTGCCATCTTCCACAGCGGCAGTCGCGCCAGACCGCCGACCGGGACCGTTCTTCTTTTTTTGCTGGACAGCGCGCTCCGGCACCCCATTCCCGGGCGAGGCATCACCGCGCTCTGCCCTGCGCGACCCATGACTGGGTGCTTTCTGCCTCACCATCTCGATCCCGAATACGTCCTCTAGATCTCCCTCGGCGATCCGCCTCGAGCTGCCCTGCCTGTCCTTGCTAACGAGCGTGGCCGCGTCTGCTTCGATCAGTTCTTTATGATCCACACCGCGCAACACGAAGAGCAGCTCCGGCTGGTCATCGAGGCGGGCACCGACACCGTAGAGTACAGCAGCAACGTGCTTGCACATGACGGCCCAGTCCGGGCAGCTACATTGCATGCTGATTTCGGACGGTAGCGGGAAAAGACCCTCCTGGCGGTGTGTGACGATTGACATGACACTGCTGGACAGCTTGCCCTGGAGCAGCTCCAGAAGAGACCCGATCTTGCCTGAGCATCGTTGCTTCACAGCGCTCCACTTAGCACGAGGCAGCGTCCCGATCTCGATATGCACATCATAGAGTTCAGAACCACTGACCAAGGCCCTAATTTCGCCACTGGCAATCTCCAGATGGCACACTGATCCGTTGCGAACATAGGTGCGCCCGCGCGGCAGCCGATTTTCGTAATCGCTGAATGATTCCAGGTGCTGGCACCAGGAATCGCCCCAGAACGTGCGGGCAATTTTCCGGCCCTTGATCTCAACGGGCTGCACAGTGAGCCCCTGCTTTTGCCGCTTGGCCATATGGCGCGTGGCGCGTTCACGACGTTCGGCCACACTTACATAAGGTTTCCAACTCCATCCCCATGCCATGATGATGCTCCTGTCTTCACTCCGCCATCACACGCTCGAGGTCCAGGCTAACGACCTCCAGCAACTCTTTATCGCTCAGTTCGGTCAGCAAACTCTCAGCACCGCCAGTGAGGATACCTTCCGACAGGCTCGTTTTGTCAGCAATCAACTGGTCGATCTTCTCCTCGACAGTCCCGCGGCAAATGAACTTGTGAACAAGCACATTGCGGTGTTGCCCGATCCGGTAAGCACGGTCGGTTGCCTGGTTCTCCACAGCCGGGTTCCACCACCGGTCAAAATGAACGACGTGGGCTGCCGCGGTGAGATTCAACCCGGTGCCGCCGGCCTTGAGGCTCAGCACCATAAAGGGTGGCCCGTCGTGCTGCTGGAACATATCGACAATGCCTTTCCGCTTGCTCACCGCTGTCCCGCCATGCAGCACCAGCCCCGGACGTCCAAAAACCTGCGCCAGAAAAGCCGCGATTGGTTCTGTCATTTCTCGAAACTGGGTGAAGATAAGAGCCTTCTCCTGCCTGGAGGCGATTTCCTCGCAGATGGAGCTCAAGCGATCGAACTTCCCGCTCTTGTCCGGACTGTATTCCCCATCCCCCAGCACCTGGCTGGGATGGTTGCAAATCTGCTTGAACCTGAGCAGGAAGGACAACACCAGGCCGCGGCGCTTGATGCCGTCGACCTGTTTGAGCGCGCGCCTCAGCTCATCGACAGATCTGGAATACAAGGCTGCCTGCTCGGAGGCCAAACCACAGAAGACCTTTATCTCTGTTTTGTCGGGCAAGTCGGCGATGATGTTCTTATCTGATTTGAGCCGTCGCAGTATGTACGGGCTCACGAGCTTGCGTAAAGGAGCGTAGTTCTGGTGTTCACCATCGTCGAGCTGTTTGACGAAGCGTTTGAATCTCTCCGCGGAACCCAACAAACCTGGTGCCAGGAAATCGAACAGTGACCAGAGGTCCGAAAGCCTGTTTTCTACGGGAGTTCCTGTCAGAGCAATGCGCGCCTCGCTCTTGAGTTTCTTGACCGCCCGAGCCTGTTGCGACGATGGATTCTTTATCGCCTGGGCCTCGTCCAGGATCACCAGCCGCCACGGCACGTCGAGCAACCAGCTCTGACGCAGCAGCATGCCGTAAGTGGTGGCAACGACATCGACGCCGGCCAGCCTTGTGCCAGGTTCTCCGGCAATGGCGGAAAGATCATTCGCTTGCAGCTCCGACGGGTGAATGAAGCAGGCCGAGAGCGTGGGCGCAAACTGCCGCATCTCCGCCTTCCAGTTCGCCAGCAGCGATGCCGGCAGGACCAGAAGCGAAGGCTTGCAAGGCGACCCGCCTTGCTCTTTGATAGACAAGAGAAGCGATAGGACTTGCACTGTCTTTCCCAGACCCATGTCGTCTGCAAGGCAGGCACCAAGACCCAGTCCGGAAACGAACCGGAGCCAGGCGTGCCCGGTCTGTTGATAAGGCCGAAGTGTTCCGCGAAAGCTCTTGCTCTGACCCGCCGCAGAGAGCCGCTGCGGATCTCTCAGTCCGGCCAGTACCTCTGACAGCCAGCTGCCGGCGTTAACGAAACACCATTGTCGGTCTTCGCCCGGCGATGTCGCATCTGTGTCCAGGTCGACCGAAGCGCCTGCTAGCAGCCGCATTCCTTCTATGAAAGAGATCCCACCATCGGCGGCTTGCCTCTCCACGCTTCTCCAGTGTGCCAGCGCTTCTGCCAGCCGCTCTCTGTCTACCTCGACCCATTGACCCTTCAGGTAGAGGAGTCCCTCTTCGGCAGCCATGAGCTGGTCGAGTTCCTCTGGTGTCAGCTTTGTGTCGCCCAAGACAAGCTCAACCTGGAAATCCAGCATTGCATCCAGGCCGAGGCTGGTATGCTTCTTGTCGCCAATGGTTACGGCCACACGCGGACGGGGGCGCTTGCGCCACCAGTCCGGCAGCTTGACCAAAAGGCCGCTGTCCTCGAGGAGTGGAACCTCTTTCAGAAGGCGATAGGCTTCGCCTGGCGTCCACATGAGCGGGTGAAAAATGTCATTGGACTCCACCAGATCCCTGACCAGCTTGCTTTTCTCCGAGGCACGGTGCACAGGAGCAAGCAGATTGATAAGCGCCTGCTTATTGCGCTCGCCGGCGTATTCCTCGAGCGCTCTGCCGAGCGGCTGGTACTGAACGCGCCCAGCCGAGGAAACACGTGGGGCATAGGTAGCAAGGAATGCAAAAGGATACCGTTCGTCCCGCTTGTTCTCGGCCAGATGAAAGCATATGCGTCCTACCTGGTGCCAGAGTGGGGCGTGCTTCTGGAGCCAGGCGCTTATGCCACCATCGCAGGCAGCGATCTCCTTCC
>DATNRD010000353.1:0-4812 GCA_036703665.1 Candidatus Obscuribacterales bacterium | reverse complement strand
CTCGAGAATCCCCGCCGCCGCGGCAAACGCCAAGGCAACAGTTCCGGAGAACCGAATCCATGCCCACAGCCACTCGCAAGAGCACTGCCACGGTCTCGGCGGCCTACCCAAAGGTGCGCATGCGCCGCCTGCGGTCTTCGGCGGCGCTTCGCTCTATGGTGCGCGAAACCCACCTGCGCCTGGAGTCGCTCATCTACCCGTTCTTCGTCGTGGAAGGCACGAACGTGCGGGTGCCGATCAGCGCGATGCCCGGTATCCACCAACAGAGCATCGACCAGATGCTGAGAGAGGCCGACCAGGCAGTGGCGCTTGGCGTAAACGCGGTCATTCTGTTTGGGATTCCCGATAAAAAAGACAGCGAAGCCTCCGGCGCCTGGCGGGAGGACGGCATTGTTCAGAAGGCCACCCGCGCGCTCAAGGCCCGCTTTCCAAACTTGATTGTCGTGGCCGACACGTGCTTGTGCGAATACATGGACCACGGACACTGCGGCATCGTCGCCGACGGGCGCGTCCTCAACGACCCGTCGCTGTCCATACTTCAGCGAACGGCAGTATCGCAGGCCGCCGCCGGCGCAGATATCGTCGCACCCTCCGACATGATGGACGGGCGCGTCGAGGCCATACGTCAGGCGCTCGACGGCGAAGGCTTCGACCACGTACCGATCATGGCGTACAGCTCGAAGTACGCCTCAGCACTGTACGGACCGTTCCGCGAAGCCGCTCAGTCGGCGCCGCAATTCGGCGACCGCACCACCTACCAGATGGACCCTGCCAACGCTCGCGAGGCGCTACGCGAGATCGAACTGGACATCCAGGAGGGAGCCGACATCGTCATGGTCAAGCCGGCGCTGCCTTATCTGGACATCATCACGAGAGCCCGCACGCTGACGAACCTGCCCATTGCGGCCTATAATGTGTCAGGAGAGTACTCAATGGTCAAAGCGGCCGCAGCCAACGGTTGGATTGACGAGAGAAGAGTCGTGCTTGAGTTGCTCACCGGGATTGTCCGGGCAGGCGCAGATTTAATCATCACCTACCATGCCAAGGATGTAGCCGGCTGGCTCACCAAAGGGGCGTGACGAGGCCGTGCCCCCGCGCATGCAAGCCAGATCAATCTCTACCGGTACTCAATCGAAACAGCCAAGAGGCACCAGTCCATGAAAACCAGCACCGCGTATCAAATCAGCTTCGCCAACGCATTTGCCGATCTTTACCTCGACAAAGAAAATGGTGAAGTGGCACTGGATTTGAGGCGACAGGAAGTAACCATCTACCTCAACCAGACGCAGTATCAGGCGCTCGTTCTGCTCATTCAGCAAAGCCTGGAGGACGAGGATTTTCTCGCCTTTCTCAACTGGCAGAAGGACCCGTTGCAGTGCGACGAGAACGTAATTTTCGAGATATGCGGACCGGAACACATGGTGTGTATGGCATGCACGCCGAGTTATGAGCGAGTCAAGCTCACGTTTGATCTGGGAGTGGCGATAGATCTTTCCTTTGCCGACTACCAGGGACTGGCCAGTCTGATCAAAGAGGCTCAGGCCGACCTGGAGTGGAGGCGCGAGCTTCTGCGCTGGAACATGAACGATACAGGCCCGGATTTTGCCACCGGCGACTGATTGCCACCATATGCGGTGCCTCAATCCCAGCTCCTGACTGCTGCAGCGGTTACACATCTCATGACAATGAAGCGGATTGAAGGCGGGTTGATGCTCATGGCAGCGATGCTGCTGTTCAGTGCGACACAGCCAGCCACAGGCGATTGTCCACCCGATGACTTCGATGCCCGGCAGCAGCGCGTGGAGCAGAGGATATCGGATGCCGTTGCGCAAGGTAAGCTGAGCGAAAGGGAGGCGGATCGGTTCAGAAAGACCCTTGCCCGTATCGCCCGGGATTGTCAGAAGTGCAGAAACTCGAAAGGGCTGAGCTCTTGGGAAGTCAGTATGTTGGTGCGCGAATTCGACCGGCTGAACTGGCGTCTTTCCAGGAGGCTCAAGACATCGCGCTGATCTGCAGGCCTGGCGACGCGGCCACAGCTTGGTGCCGGAGAGGCAATCCGAGTTAAACTGCAACTGCTCGCGCAGCGCATCCCTCACGGGGGGCCGCAGTCTGATGTAAGCTACAAATATGCCGGCGTCTGAGCAATGGCTCCGGAAGGGGCGGCATTAATGCCTGCAACCGCAATCGAGCTTTTCATTATCGCCCTGCTTATCCTTGCCAACGGCTTCCTGGCAATGGCGGAGATGGCCATCGTATCGGCACGCAAAGCCCGGCTCCAGCAACGAGCCGAAGAGGGCGACCTGGGCGCGCAAACTGTGCTTCAGCTCAAAGAGCAGCCGACCCCGTTTCTTTCCACGGTGCAGATTGGGATCACGCTCATCGGCATATGCGCCGGCGCTTTCGCGGGCGCCACCATAGCCGAGGAGCTGGCGGCAAAACTGCAGTCGGTAGCTCCCTTAGCACCGTACGCAGAGGCAGTGAGCGTGCTGCTGGTCGTCGTTTGCATTACATATCTTTCGTTAATCATCGGCGAGCTGGCCCCCAAGCGCCTGGCAATAGACCATGCCGAGGCGATAGCTTGCTTTGTGGCCAGGCCGATGTTGTTTCTTTCGCAGCTCGGCTCGCCGCTCGTCAGACTTCTCACGGCCTCGACGGACTGCATACTGACAGCCTTCGGAGCCAGGACGTCGGGGGAATCGCCGGTATCGGAAGAAGAGATCAAAGTGCTCATCGAGGAGGGAACGAAAGCCGGGGTTTTCATGCCCTCCGAGCAAGAGATGTTGCAGGAGGTCTTGAGACTGGCGGACCGTAAAGTCAACGAAGTCATGACACCCAGAAAACAAATCGTCTGGCTCAATGCATCCCAGTCTATTGCTGACATTGTGCAGAAGGTCGTATCGGACATACACACCAACTACCCCGTCGCGGACGGCAACCTCGATAATGTTGTCGGCATAGTCAACGCCAAAGAACTGCTCATTCGCCGCCTGTCCGGGCAGCCGGTAGAGCTTGCGGAAGTGGTTCAGCGCCACCTCATCGTGCCTGAGAATCAATCGATACTGGCCGTTCTGGAAACCTTCAAGCAACAACAAAAGCACGTGGCCCTCGTCTCCGACGAGTACGGCGCCATACTTGGGCTGGTCACCGTCAACGACATCCTCGAGGCCATCGTCGGGGAGATCCCGGCGCCGGGAGAGCCGTCCGACGTGCACGCCAGGAGGCGAGACGACGGATCCTGGTTGCTCGACGGCATGACCCCGGTGGAGGAATTCAAGGACCTGTTCTCAATCAAGGAGCTGCCCGGGGAAGAATCCGGCGAATACCACACTCTCGGGGGCTTCGTCATGCACCAGCTCGAACACGTGCCGTGCGAGGCCGAATCGTTCACCTTCAGCAATCTCAGATTCGAGATTGTCGATATGGACAGATACCGGGTCGACAAGGTTCTCGTTTCGCCCGTCCCGCCTTCCAACAACGCGGAACCCAAGCCTGACGCCACGCAAAACGGTCCGGGCAAAGGAGATTAGCGCCCTGTTGCCGAACGCGGTGCGGTCGTTGCCGGGGCGCCGGTTTCGCCCCTGAAGGATCCATCCTGCCCGGCTATCCAGTTCAGCTGCCCTTCCAGCCAGCGTCCGGTTTCCTGGCAGAAGGCTAGCAGCTGTTGCCCGAAATTCTCCATCATCTTCATGAATCGCTGGACTTGCTCCTTGAACGCCTCCAACTGGAGCTGGAAAGTTCGGACCTGGTTCACAAACCGGTGCTCGCTTTGCCTCAGCTCTTCTGCCTTTTGCTGGAGCATCTTTCCCTGGTTTTCCAGCCATGTCCCCTGGCTCTCCAGCGCCCCGGCCGCTTTATTCACCATTTCTGCGGCTTGACGTTCTGGCGAAGCCCTCTGCTGGCTCCGGGCAATCTGCCGCCCATCCGCACCTGCCTGGGCAGGCGGCGCTCCAGGCGTCAACGTTCCTTGCCCCGGTGCCGACTGGCTGGGAGCAACCGGCAAGACCGGCTCATGCCCGGTCGGCGCTGCCTGCGCAGGGGCCGTCCAGGAGAGCGAGAGCAACACCAGCATGCTGGACACTGCTCTTTTATCAATGCTGCGCATTGGCATACCTCCGCGCATAGCTTATAAGACAGGTGTATCGACGTCCAGCCAAGGGTGCCGGTTCCAGGCGGCACGGCTCATGTAAAGCGCGAGCGCGCCCAAGCCCGGGTCATTCACAAATTTCGAGCAGGGCAGGAGCTCGCGCCGCTGCCGATCGCGCTGTTGCCTCGGGTTAGGCTACTATCGCCTGTAGCACCGCCAACCGAAGGAAAACGGTCGAGAGCAGCGTCGTGCTCCCGACCGCCTTCCAGTGGCTGCATGCCTGCCCGGAGGTCTCGGCCCGACGCTCAACCAGCCTTGCGATCGCCGGAACCACCGCTGCATCCAGGACCATCCCCATGCCTGTTTTCGGACGGTGATCGGGCAGCGGAGGCGATTTCCACCAGCCTGTTCATCTCGGCGGCCGCCAGAAGCACCAGGCTGGTTATCCAGAACCAGATGAGCAGCATCATCACCCCGCCGAGCGACCCGTAGAGCAGGTACGCGCCAATCGTCATCACCAGCGCAATCAGCGGCACGAACGCCATCATCGCCGCAAAGGCAATAGCCGAGGCACGGGTACCGGTGCGGATCCTGGCGGACCGGTCGACTCCGGTCCGCGGCCGTTCGTTTCGTTCATGGGGTGTTTCCTCATGCAGCCCCTGCGGCAAGCCGCACCGGCCGGCAGTCGACACCTGACGGCGACGCTACCGGCCGGCGCGGGCGCGGAG
>DATNRD010000352.1:0-15559 GCA_036703665.1 Candidatus Obscuribacterales bacterium | reverse complement strand
AGCAACGCCAGGCGCGTCGACCACCGGGCCGACATTTTCTCGCTGGCTGTTGTCACGTATCAGGCGCTGTCCGGCACGAAACCTTTCGATGGCCAGGGCATAACCGATGTGGTGGGGCAGATCGTTTCGCAGGACGAAACCCCGCTCAACGAGCTGGTTTCTGATGTCGATGCCAGCACAGCCGCCGTGGTAGCCCGGGCCATGCGCAAGAAGCCGGGCGACCGTTACGCTTCCGTATCGGATTTTGTCAGGGACTACAAAGCAGCCGTGACGGCCGCGCAGACCAACCCCTAGAGGTCGGGTTGCCGGGTCAGAAGGCAAAATTTTCAAGTTGGCGTGTCAGGAGGGCAGTAAAACGATAGTATTTCTAAGTGGCGGAACTTTGCCCGCTGGCGCCCTGTCTTGTCCGGCAGGACCGATCCGGGTGGCATTGGTTCGTTATCTCCCCACCGGCCGGTAGGGTCCTGCAGATTAGCGCTTTGATCGAATATATTTGATTGGAAAATGGGCCGGGGTGGCAATAATTATTCAGAGATGTAAGGCAGCGGGTAATTTCAGATTGGCGTTCGGGCGTATTACGAATTCAATGGGCAACGGAGATCGAAAATGTTGAAGTGGCGTGCGGCTGCACTTACAGATGCAGGTTGCCAGCGTCAGAGGAATGAAGACAGTTACTATGTCAGTCCCGACCAGCGGGTTTTCGCGGTTGCAGACGGCATGGGCGGTGCTGCCGCTGGAGCGCTGGCCAGCCGGCTGGCCATCGAAGCAATCGACAAGCTTTGGAAGGAAAACCCTCCGCACGGTACCGATCACGAGGCCATCAGGGGCTGGCTCAACGAGGCTGTTGCGCTTGCCAATCGGGCTGTCTGGCACGTAGCCGAAGAGGACGCTTCCGTCAGGGGCATGGGCACGACCGTTGTAGTGGCGGTCCAGGCCGAGGACAACCACCTGCAAATTGCCCATGTTGGTGATTCGCGTGCCTATCTTTTGCGTGAGGGCAAATCCGTGCTCTTGACCAACGATCACTCGGTTGTTCAGGAGATGGTGCGTGCCGGCAGACTGACCGAAGAGCAAGCCAGGATCAACCCTTACAAAAATCTAATCACTCGCTGCTTGGGTCACGACGTGGAGGTCGAGGTTGATCAGACGCCGGTGGAAATCAGGCCCAGGGACTGGGTGGTCTTGTGTTCGGATGGGCTTCCCACGGTGCTCCGCGACGAGGAGATCTGCCAGGCGCTCGAGGCAAGCAAGGAGCTCGAGCCGGAGGTGGTTTGCGAAGAACTGGTTAAGCGCACCCTGGACGGCGGAGCGCCGGATAACGTTACCGTTGTAGCCATCAAGTACGTTGCCGACGACTCCGACAACGGCAACAAGTAACAGCCTCTGATCCGGAGGGAAAGCGGGTCGGCAAGGGTGTCAGCAAGTAACCAGTTATGGCAATGAGCGGTCTGAGCCGGGAATGCGAAAGGTGTGGTGGGTCTCTCACCGAAGATCAGCGTTGTTCCGTGTGCGGAGCCGAACAACAGGCAGCATTAGATGAGGAGGGTAAGTCGTTTGCCGAACGCATGGAGGATCTTTTTTCCCTGCCCGGCAAGTCTGCTCCCAAGGGCCCGCCGGCGGGCGCCGTCTTGATCAACAAGAGCACCAACGAGCGTTACCCGTTGACCCAGTCGGTAAGCAAGATTGGTCGTGACCAGACCAACAGCGTCGCCCTTACCAAGGACAGCTATATCTCGCGCCACCACGCCTGGATTTTGTTTATAAAAGGCAGCTACTGGGTCGAGGATCTTGGCAGCACCAACGGTACATTGCTGAATGGCGAGATACTGAACGAGCGCAAGCAAATTTTTCCCGGTGATTGCCTGAAGCTGGGGCGAACCGAGCTTCTGTTCGAGCTGGGACAGTCGTGATGCTTACCGAATTTGGCCAGTACGAGGTGTTGTCGGAGATCGGCCGGGGCGGAATGGGCATCGTTTATCAGGCGCTCGATCGCACGCAGCAGCGCATGGTGGCAATCAAGCAGCTTGTCCTCGACAACGTCGATCCCACCAAGCACCGTGAGTTTCGTGACCGCTTCCGGCGCGAAGCAGCGATGGCAGCCAGGCTCGATCACCGGAACATCGTCTCGGTCTTCGACGTAAGCAGCGACCCGGACAAGAACTATTACGTGATGGAGTTTCTGGACGGGCACAGCCTGCGCAAGGAGATAGAGCAGCACGGGGGACGGCTGACCGCCGCCGAGTACCTGCCCATCCTCCAGCAAATTGCCGAGGGGCTGGCTTACGCGCACAGCCTCAATGTCGTGCACCGCGATGTCAAGCCGGACAACATCTTCATTTTGAAGGACGGCACGGTCAAATTGACCGACTTCGGTATTGCCCGCACGGTGGATTACGAGCAGACCCATTTGACAAAAACGGGCGTCATGCTGGGCACGCTTGCCTATGTTTCACCCGAGCAGCTGCAGGACGCCAAGAACGTCGATCACAGGGCGGATTTATTTTCGCTGGGCGTGGTCAGCTACGAGGCGCTGGCCGGCAGGCTTCCCTTCGTCGGCGAAGGCATCGCTCAGACCGTGATAAGGATTCTTTCTTCCGAGCCGCAGCCGCTGCACATGCTGTGCCCGACCGTAAGCGTCGAGACCGCTGCCGTCATCTCCAAGGCCCTGCGGAAAAAGGCACGCGACCGCTACATGTCGGTCGTGGACTTCGCCCGCGATTTCGAGCGCTCGCTTGTCGGTCGCCCCATTTCCATTTCGGTGGGCGAGGCCTTCCAGGCTCCGGCCCAGGCTGCCGCGCGCACCTCCGGAGGGCAGCCGGTCGTGCACATGCCGGGCGTGCCCATGCAGCAGCCGGCTGGCGTCGCCGAGGTGCCCGCCGCCCCCCAGCATGCGGCTGTCAATATGGCCAATACCCGGGTATCGAGCGGCGCTACCTACTACATGGTCAAACCGCTGGGAGTGATTGGCAGGCAGGGGGAAGGAAACGGATGCTTCCTCGAGCCGGCGGTCATCTGCGCCAGGTCCGGTCGCATCGTGGTCGGCGACGTGCAGTTGCGCCGGCTGCAGATCTTTGCTCGAGACGGGCGCTGGCTTGCCACCATTACGCCCCGTAAGGAGGCCAAGGGCTCCCAGACCGGCGGCGGTAGCCTGACCAGCCCGAGCGGCATCGCCATGGACTTCCGCGGCAGGATTTACGTCTGCGACAGCGGCGACCACTACGTAAGGATCTTCGACAGCCAGGGGATGTTCGTAAAGGAGCTCGTCAACCTGCACGGCAAGGAAGGCGGGCTGCAGGGCGTCGCTTGCGACTCCACGGGCCTTATCTATCTGGCTGATCCGGAGAACGGCTGCCTGCAGGTGTTCCAGTCCGACACGGGCACCTGGCTGCGCAAGGTGGGCAGCAAGGGCAGCAAGCCCGGGCAGCTTCACCTGCCGTCCGGTGTGGCTGTAGACCGGATGAATCAGGTCTACGTCGTCGATTACTCGACCTCGCGTGTATCGGTGTTTTCCAAAGCCGGCATCTTCGTGCGCTCCTTCGGCGGCAAGGGGACCGCCAACGGGCTTTTCAACGTGCCGCGCGATGTTGCCGTGGACAACAAGGATCGCATCTACGTTTCTGATTCGCTCAATCATCGCATCCAGATATTTGGCCCTGCCGGCGACTGGTTGTATTCTTTTGGCGGCAGAGGTGCCGAACAGGGCAAGTTCGTGGGGCCGGCCGGCATATCCATAGACCCGGAGAACAACTGCCTTTATGTTGTCGACCGGGGCAACAAGCGAATTCAAATTTTCGAGCTCACCGGGTTGGATACGTGAACAAGGGACGGTCACAGCACAACTTGCGCGCACCAGCCGGCGTCGGGAGCGCCTCAGGCAAGGTGGAGCAAAGCCGGCAACTGATCCTGGCCTCTGGTTCTCCCAGGCGGGTGGAGCTTCTTAAAAACCTCGGCCTCAAGTTCGAGGTGATGCCCAGCTCGATCGAAGAGAAGATAGACCCGCACCTTGAGCCGCCCGAGCTGGTAGTGGGGCTGGCTGTCGCCAAAGCCAGGGCGGTGGCCGGGCGTGCCCCCGCAGCCGGGCGGGCGCTGGTGCTGGGCGCCGACACGGTGGTGGTCATCGACGGGAGCATAATTGGCAAACCCGAATCCCGCGAGCAAGCGGTGGAGATGCTGTCACGTCTTTCCAGGCGGTGCCACGAGGTGTTTACCGGCGTGGCCCTGGTGGAATCCTCCGGCTTGGTGCTCAGCACCGGATACGAGGTTTCCCGTGTCTACATGCGCCTGATCGATGCTCGGGAAATGGAGGCCTATGTAGACACCGGCGAGCCGATGGACAAGGCGGGAGCCTATGCGCTCCAGGGCATCGGGTCGGCTTTTGTCGAACGAATAGAGGGCTGCTTCACCAACATAATCGGGCTGCCGGTACCGCTGGTGGTGCGGCTGCTCCGGGGCGCCGGAGTGCCCGTTCTGGGGACGACATGACTGCGGGCAGCCAGGCGATGTTGCCCGAGGAGATTTTGCGGGCCGCCCGTTTCTTCCCGCTGATGGAGCACGCTGCCGCCGCCCTGTCCGCCGACGGGACGCTTGCTGGAGTACGGGTCGGCTGGCACTGTCACCTGACATGGCTTACGGCCCTTGCTGCTTACGCTCTTACCAGTGCCGGTGCGGAGATCTTCGCCAGCGAGTGCAATCCTGGCACGACCGAGCACGGAGCCGTTGAATGCCTGCGAAGACTGGGCGTGCATGTTTTCCTGGGCGGCGACGGCCCGGCGCGCGTGCTGGCCGGTAAGCCTTATGTCATCTCCGATACCGGGCTTGCCCTTACGTCTTGTTATCTTGAAAGCATGAGCTTTCCGCTGGCCGGCGCGTGCGAAATCACCACCAGCGGCATCGCCCGCCTGAGGGCGCTCGGTGCCGTGCCACTGCCGGTGGTGAACATCAACGACGGGCAACTGAAGACGCTCATTGAGAATTTCCATGGCGTAGGCGACGGGCTCATCGATGCTCTTTTTCGGCTTACCGGCAAGATGTGGGCGGGTACGGAGGCGGCGGTTGTAGGATACGGGCGCGTAGGCGCCGGCGTGGCTCACTATCTGAGGGGCAACGGGGCTGCCGTGCGCGTTGTCGAGCGGGACCCGGTGCGGCAGCTTGCCGCCCATTACGACGGCTTTGTCCTGGATAGCCTGGAGCGGGTCCTTGCCGACTGCCGCCTTGTCGTGACAGCTACCGGTCAGGCCGGCCTGCTCGGTGCAAGGCAGTGGCAGCTGGCTGCCGACGGGCTGCTGGTGCTCAATGTCGGGCACTGGCCGGAGGAGGTCGATTACGCCGCGCTCAAGGCCATGGCCGTGGGCACACGAAGGCTCTCCGCGCACCTGGAGGAATTCACCCTGCCTGGCACCGGCGGGCGGGGCGCCAAAACGGTGCTTTTGGCTGCCGGAGGAAGTCCTGTAAATGTCGCGCTTTTATCCGGCTCGCTGGAACCGACCCTCATTCACCTGACAACGGAGATGCTCTGCCTGGCCTATCTGGTGCGCGCCGCAAGGCAAGGCGCGACGCTCCCGCAGGGCGAAGCGGCAATCCCTGCCGAGGTCGAGCGCCGGTCGGCACTGCTTGCCCTTGCTGCTCTCGGGTTACACGAGTACACGAGCGAGCCGGTCCGGTTGGAAAGCCGAGACCGGACGTGTTAACCTCTACCTTTGAGGGGTTCTCATGGCGTACTTCCAGACCACGACTCCAGAGGTCTCAAGACAAACAGGCATGGCAGCGGGGCTTCCCGACCCCGGGCGAATCCTGTGGGCAGCGTTTGTTTATCTGGCTGTTTTTGCCTCTGCCTGCCAGGCTCAGGATGCCGGGGGCTCGCTCGATACCTTGTGGCAGGAGCAGAGCGCCGCGGCCTCTGCCCCGCTGCCGCCGGCGTCGACATCGGCTCCCATGTGCACGCTCAAGGAGTTTCAGGAAAGCCACCTGGTCACCAAGGGCGGCTGGCCGGGCGTCGGCCCTTTCAGTGCCGGTGCAGGCGCGGCCAATGAGATGGTGGACCAGAGCAGCAACCGCCTGAAAGTCCAGGTGAGCGACGACAAGGTGACGGAGGCGGCCCTCAGCCTGACCAGGGAGAAACCAGGGCCAAGCGACTTCCTGGACCTGCAGATGAGCGCCAATTTCCTGCTCGAGGCAGTTGGCGCCAGATCCCTTAAGATAGCCGAGTTCAACAACGAACTGGAGAAGAACAAGCAAACGGTGCTGGCCGGCGCCGATGCCAAACCGCTTACCCTGTCTGCCGGGCGTTATCTTTTGTCCATCCAGAAAGAAGGTGCCGAGCCAGGCGGGCGCGTCACCTATCTTTTGCGCGTCAGCAGCCGCGACATCAGCAAGGACCTCTTGCAGCAGCACTCCGTCTCCAGGGAGCCGGAGAAGGGTGTGGGGCAGCCGCTCCCGGACGCTTCCGCCGGCGGCCAGCCGGCCCAGGGTACGCCGGCGGTGGCCTCGGCCCTGCCGGTTGCCCCTGCTGCCGATCCGCTTCTGGAGGAGTTCGGCAGTGTCATAAAGAACTGGCAGCGCATAAAGAAATCGGCCACGCGCACGCGCCAGATTGCCGAGCTGTCCGCGGTTCTTTCAGGCAGGGCGCTCATCCTCCAGACCGACGCCATCAAGTGGCTTTCCTTCAACCGCAAGTACTGGGACATGACGCCTAAGGGCGTGACCGTAGAGCGCTACTCCGAGGTCGTCCCCGGCAAGAAGTACAGGGTCTTGGCTCAGGTGAAGCAGTCGCGCAAGTTTGTCGATGATGTCACCGGGCAGGTTTTGAAGGACGTCGAAGACGACGACAAGGTCAATTACACGGTGGAAAAGATTGGCGACCACTGGTTCATCACCGACTACGCCATCGTCAGTTCCACAGCCAATCCGCAGGCTGTGAGACCCCAGCCGGGCAAAGTCAGTCGCTAGATGGTCGGCGTAAAAGGAGTTGCCAGCGCGGTTTTAAGGGTGCTCGCCTGCGGGCGGGCAGCACGCTTTGCTGGTCTGGTTCTGGGGGCGGCTCTGGCGGCTCTGCCGGCCGGCGCCGAAGAAGGCACGGCCCGGCCGGCTTCTTTTGCCGCACCGGGAGTCGAGCGCCGGCTGCCGGATAAGGGGGCGGCGCTCGCCTGGCCGATCGTGGACGGCAGCGGACGCCCGCTGAAGGCGATGTCCGTTGTGCGGGCCGGGGACGATCTGTACTTTCTGCTGCCCCGGGCGGTGTTGCGCGCCCGCGGTGCATATGGCGCCCTTGCCTCGCTGGCGGTGCTCACCACCGAGCGCCTGAAACCACCCGGCGGACGCGTAGGGCGCATCCCCGTACAGGAGTTCTTGAACTTTGTCTTTGTGCCTCAGCGCAAGAGCCTGGTTGTGCTGGACAAGTCCGGAGACATCTTCGAGCTTACCCTGGGCAGCGGGGCCTGGAGGGTGCTGCGGGCCAACGAGCCGGTCACAAATCAGCCCGATCCGGAATTCGTCGACCTGGCATCGGACGGCACAAGGGTATATGTGCTGGATCCCGAACGCAACCAGATATGGAGGTTTCCTGCTGCGAAAACGGCCGAGCGGCTGCTGCCCGAGATCATGCCCTGGAAGGTCCAACGCGGCGATGCCAACGTTTCTGACGGGGTAAGCATCGCTCTTGACGGTTACGTGTATGTCTTGAAGCGCGACGGCAACATCACCAGATATGGCGTCGCAGGCGGCGGCGGGCCGGCTCGCCCCGTGCCGTTCCGCTGGCGGGCGTTGCGCGATTCGCGGCCCTGCCGGCTTGCAACTGCGGCCGGGACGCCGCTGTTTGTCGTTGAGCGCGAGACAAACAGGGTGCTGGCCGTCGACAAATCCACGGGCGCCTACAGGCCCTACCTGTTTCCCGCTGCTTCGGACTTGAGAGGACTGCTGGCCGAGCGCGACCGCTTTTTTGTGCTGGATGGAACCAGGCTCGTCTGCCGCCTGCTTGCCGATGCCGACAGACCCTTTCAGGCGCCCAATCCAAGAAGAATCGACCCGCGCCTCGACGGGCTGGTCTTGCCCATCGAAGGCGCCTGCTTGCCGCGCCACCCGGGAGTCTGGCCGGGAGCACGGCGCCTGTACCGCTTCGGCGTCCACAAAGGCGTGGATTTTTTTGCCGATCCAGCTTGCGGCGTAAAGATTGCCATGGGAACGCCGGTGCGTGCCGCAGACGGTGGCAAAGTGATTCGTGCCGATGTAAACTTTCGCGACATGGATGCCGCCAGCTTCAGCAGGGTGATAAGACAGTGCCGCCTCGAGCATGCCACCGCGGAGGCCAACGAGGACTTGTTCCGGGGATGTCAGGTCTGGCTGGATCACGGCAACGGGCTGGTGACGCGCTACGCTCACCTCAACGGCATAAGGGAAGGGCTTGTGCCGGGGTCGTTCGTAAGCAGGGGTGAGACCATCGGTTACGTGGGGGTCTCCGGCACCGGACAGAACCTTCCCGGGCGCGTCAAGCACCCGCACCTGCATTTCGAGATCTGGCTGGATGGCAAGTACCTGGGATGGGGCTTGACGCCGGCGGAAACCTTCGGGTTGTTCGAGGACATATTTGGTTCGGCCTGCAAAGGGGTAATTCATGACCAGCAAGTTCGCCGGTAAGCCAGAGCTTACCTTCCGTGGCATCACAAGCTTGCCGTTTGTTTTGAGCGTTTTGCTGACGCTTGCGCTGGCGATGCCGTCCGCACTGGGCCAGGCTGGCGCCGGCAGG
The DNA here is from genome assembly GCA_036703665.1 of Candidatus Obscuribacterales bacterium. Taxonomy (GTDB): domain Bacteria; phylum Cyanobacteriota; class Vampirovibrionia; order Obscuribacterales; family Obscuribacteraceae; genus DATNRD01. The sequence goes on along the minus strand of DATNRD010000352.1, from coordinate 6,822 downwards.
ACGGCGAGCCGCACCGCCAGGCAGCTAGCGGCAAAGCCTGCGCCGGAGGGCAAGGCTCAGCCCGCCCCTTCTGCCAAGGAAGGCGAGCCGGCGCGGGCAGCCGACAAAAAGGAAAAGGAGAAGGCTAAGGAAATGCCGCCCGGGCAGGAGAAGGAGGCGGCCCCCGGCGGGCAAAGCGCAGCGGGCGGGTCTTACTCCGGGCAAGAAAAAGGCAGCGACAAGCCCAGGAAGGGCCTGTTCGGGCTGGGCAAAAGCAAACCCAGAGCCCGGGAGGAGCGTGAAAAGTCCGTTCCTGCCCAGCCGGTTTCCAGCCAAGACAAGGCTGAGCAGCAGCCAGGCAAGCCGGCAACGGAAGCCACGGAGCAAGCACAACAGCCGAGTGCCAGCGCTGCCGGAGGCAAGACCGAGGTTCCCACGCTGGAGGAGGAAGAGGAGGCGATCGAGCCGCTGCTGCCCGATCCCGGGCTGATAAGCCTCTTGAAGGACATCTCCAAGGCTCTCAAAGACCCGGAGGAGGCAGCCAAGCTGGCGGACCCCTGCCAGAAAGCCGCGCTGGCAGTCGGTGCCGCTGCCCTTGCTAAAGCAGTCGAGAACCCCGATCTTCTCTCGAACCGGATTATCTCTTACGCCGACAAGGAGAAATTCCAGTCGGCGATGACGACCGAGGCCTGGTCCTCGGGCGACATCCCCGTCTCGGCCAACTGCCACGCCTCGTTGAGCGCTGTCTGGGCCAAGAAGGTGGACGGACTCGTAAACGTGGCGGTGGCGGGCAATTGCCACTGTCAGAGCGCTCCTGAGGGGCACAAGGTGGGCGAGTTTGTCCTGGTCTTAAACGGCAAATCGGCAGTGGACACCGGTTTCGACATCCAGAGCCAGAGCGACGTGAACTTCTGGCTCGGCAAGCTCACCAGTCTGGCGGTCGACACCAGCTGCTGCCCGGACCAGCAGGTCCCGACCAAGGATGCAGGGCTGGACAAGAAGAGCCAGCGGTCGGTTCTCGTCTTAAAGGCCGTGCTCACCGAACGCAGCCGCAAGCACGTTGCCGCCGTGGAGGCTCTCCGGGAGCGGCGCCGCCTGCTGTCTATGAAACTCGAAGAGGAGCGCCTCAAGAAACAGGAGGAAGAGCAAGCCCGGGCCAAGGCGGAGGCGGAGGCAAAGGTCAAGGCGGAAGCAGAAGCAAAAGGCAAAGCGGAGAAGGAACAAAGCGCTAAGCCAGAGGAAGAGCAATCCGGCAAGGTCCAGAAGACGGCGGCGAACACGGTCGGCGAGGCGGCGCCAAAGGAGAGCGCCGCCGACCCTGCCGCAGCGGCCGGCAGATCTGGTACCGCCAGTGGTGCGGGCCCGGCCGGGCAGCCGGCTCCGGAGCCGGCCCGGGTGCCACCAGGGCCGGTTATCGAGGATCCGCGCACGGGCCAGTCCAAGGCCGTGGCTCCGCTGGCAGGCGCGCCTTACGGAGCGGGCCATGGGCAGGGCTACGAGCAGCGCCTGCCGGATGTGGCCGTGGCCATGCCCGGCGAGCAGCCGCAGCCGGCCAGAGGCGCCAGCGGGTGGGACAGCCCGCCGCCTCCTCCGGCGGCCAATCCGCCCAGTTCGGCCGCTGTCGTCATGGTTCCGGAGCGGGCCATTGCCGGGCAGTTCCTGACCGCCGCGGTGGTAAACCAGAAGCACGCCGGCGAGCCCTCCGTGGAACTCAGCTTCAACGGTGCTGCGCTGGCTACCGGACAGGATGGAAAGGCGCTCTTTCTGGTGCCGGAAGATGCCATTCCGGGACCGACGCTGCATGTGTCGCTGGTGGCACGCCCGGAATCGCCGCCTGTTCCTATACATGTGCTGCAACCGCTTATGATGCCTACGACCCCGCAGATTCCAAGAATCGACCGGGTTTCCCAGATTGTGCCGGGCGGCGGCACGATCGTCATCGAAGGACACCATTTCGACGGTGTGGCCAATCGCAACTCGGTGATTGTCGACGGCATGTGGGACGCGCGCGTGCTGGTATCGTCCCCAGTGCAGCTCAAGGCTGACCTTCCGGCCAATCTCCTGCCGGGACCGCACACCGTAACCGTCAGCACCGTAGGCTTGCGGAGCAACCCGGGACAGTTCGAGGTTGTTGTCGCCGAAGTGCAGCCGCTGGTCAAGGAAACCGCCAAGGACACCGTCAAGAAGCTGGTGGTGAAGGCAAGCGGCACCAGGAGCCCCGTCCGGCTGCGCGTGAAAAACTACACGCCGGAGGTCCTCAAGATAAGCAAGGGCAACGACATCACGGTGGTCACGCCGGGCGGGCCGAACAACACCGTAGTGCTCGATGTGCAGCGCTTGAGACCCGGTGCTTTCTATGTGGAAGCGACTATGGAGTAAAGACTGGTACCAGCCGGAACCGGTGTCGCTATTGGCGCGACTACGAATGGGAAGCGCCTTATCCGGGAGAGCCGTGCTGCTCCGGTTTCAGCTCGCCAGACAACCAGAATTAGCCGCGCAAGACCCATTTACGTCGGTTTCCCTTATGCCTCGATGCGGCAGTCGCACAGTTCTCTTTCCAGCCGTGCTACGGCTGCGTCAGTGACCTGGGTGTTGCGGAGGTCCAGGCGCTTCAAATTGGCAAGCTTTTTCAGATGCTCGAGCCCGGTGTCGCTTACTTCGGTGGAGCGCAGGGACAGCACCGCGAGATCAGAGAGCGCCTCCAGGTAGACCAGCCCGTCGTCGCCCACCGGCGTATCATTGAGATGCAGCTTGCGCAGGGCGGTCAGCGCCTGCAAGTGCACCAGGGCATCGTCGTTGATGAAGGTGTGGCTCAGGTCGAGCTTGCGCAGCCGTCGCAACGCGCCTACGTGCATAAGCGACGTTCCGTCCACGGCCGTGTCCGACAGCTCCAGCTCCTCCAATTTGCCCGCCTGGCAGACGTACGCAAGACCTGTGCCGTCTATGTGCGTTCCGGACAGATTGACAGAGGTCAGCGCGGCCAGCGTGGCCAGGTGCGACAGAGCCTCGTCGTCGATTCTCGTGTACCAGAGGCTGAGCCGGCGCAGCTCCGGCAGGGACTTGAGCGCACTAAGACCGCCGCCGGTGATGCCGGTGTCTCCCACCGACAGAGACCGGAGCCCGGTCAGGCTGGACAGAAGTCTCAAGCCCTCGTCGGTCAAGCGGGTTCTGTGCATGTCCAGCTCCTTGAGTTGGGAGCAGGCGACAAGCAAGCGCACGCTCTCGTCACCGCATCTGGTGCCTCGCAAGCTGAGCGCCTCCAGCGACGCCAGCTTGCCGATTCCCTCCGCGGCCAGATCGCTCGCGGCGGTGCCGGACAGATCTAGACGGGCGAGATTCTCGAGAGCGGCCAGCCGGGCGGGGTCGGCGATGCTGACCGCCGTGTTGCTCAGGTTGAGGTGGCGCAATGCTGGCATGCCGGACAGGGAGGCAAGTCCGCCGTCGCTTATCGGGTTGTGTCGGAGGTCCAGCGACTCCAGGTTTTTAAGCCCGGTCAGGCGCGCCAGTCCCGCATCGCTTATTCGTGCGGCAGCCGGGTCGAGCTCGCGGTGCCTGATCTCGGTTGTGTAGTGCTCGCGATAGTAGCCGACTTTCAGGCCCGGACGCGACAGGTTTAGCTCCCTCAATGAGAGCATCTGAGAAAGTGCGGCAAGGCCGCCGTCGGTTACAGCTGTGTAGCGGAGGTTCAGGCTCTTAAGCTCCGGCAACGCCGTAAGCCATGGCAAGCCGGCATCGGTCACCGGTGTGTGCGAAAGATCCAGCTTGACTAAACCCGCAACCTGCCCGAGATGTCTCAAGCCTTCGTCGGTGATCTCCGCATAGCTCAAGTCCAGCTCCTCAAGCGCGCTCAGCTCCCGCACGAAGACAAGCACGCGGTCGGTTACCCGCGGGCTGCGTGGGCCAATCTCTCGTATCTCGATTGAGTGCTGGGTGCCGGTGCTGATTTGAAACGTATCGACCAGCGTGCATCCCAGATTGAGGACCCTCAGTTGGCGGAGCTGCCTGACTGCGGACAGCCCGGAGGCGGAGACGGCGGTGTCTGACAGATCCAGCTCCAGCAGTCCCGCCAGCAGCGCCAGCTTCTCCAGGTGTTCGTCCTCTACCCTGGTGCCGGCCAGGGAAAGAGCCTGGATGTCTTGCGGCGACAACCCTGAAAGGACGGAGGGGTCCACTGCCGCTCGACTGCTCAGCTCGAGCTTCACGGCGCGCCCGGCGGGAATAAATACGGAGCCCTGGGCCCTTCCCAGGTACTCCCATATGGAGGCTTGGTCCTTAGCCGACAAATAGAGTGTGCCGGCCGGATGTTCGCCGTAGAAGAGCAGCTTCCGCTCAGGCAGCTGTTTGAACAGCTCGAAGCGCGGGCCGGCAACCTTTTGCGCACGTGCATTGGACGGGTCGGTCATACTGGCAACCTGCTCCTGGTGATCTCAGCCTGCTACCTGGGGAATTATCCTAAATTTGCTTAACTGCGTCTTGCTGAGGCAGCCAGCCTGGACGTCCGGCGCCGGTTCTCGGGTCGGCAGCCTTAAGAAATGGCAAGCGGATGCCTGTCAGCAGAGATGCTTTGATATCATCCTTGGCAGCCTCGGCCGTTCCTGTCGGCCAGTGTCTTTGATCCCTTCCTGCCGAAAAGAGAAGCATTCCTATGCCGGAAACCACGGTAGCTCCGCCCCAGACGCTGGTGGCAACCAAGTCCAAGGTTGAACGGGCTCATCACTACCTGAGCATCGCCTCCACGACGATCGGCATACTGGGCGCCATCGGAACTCTGTTTGTCTGGCTGGCGGCCAATTTCTACGTGGGCGACCTGGAAGTAAAGCTCGATCGCCCGGTCGGTGCGCTGGAGGTTAAGGTCTATGATCAAAAGGGCAAGGAGTCGGTGTATCACACCACCCGCTTCCAGCTCATGCCTGGCACGTACGAGATGGATGTCGTGCCGGCAGGCGGCTCGCCGCAGCGCCTGTCGGCTACGGTGCGATTCAGGGAGACAACGGTGATCAACGTGACGGTGCCGGGCTTTCAGGGCGAGTCTGGGGGAGGCGACGACCTGCGGGAGCCACGCAAACGCTGGTGGCAGTTCTGGCGAAAATAGAAGCCGTAGGAGGGTGGTCGCCGATGCCCGAGAAGACCGAGGAGAAGGCAGGCACTGCCTTCGATACATCGATGTCTGAAACGATGTCCGAGCAGATGAGCCAGGTCATTCCCGGCGGAGTGGACAGCCCGTTTCGGTCGTTCGTGGAAGTGGGCGGTCATACAATCTTTTTCAACAAGGCGAGCGGCTCACGTCTGTACGATGTGGACGGCAACGAATACATCGACTATCTGGGAGCGTGGGGCCCGGCAATTCTAGGACACTGCCCGCGGGAGGTCGTGGAGGCCTGCCAGAAAGTCATGGCGGCCGGTCCCGTCTTCGGGGCCCCGCATGCTCTCGAGCTGGCGCTCGCCAAAGAGCTGATTGCCGCCGTCGCCAGCCTGGAAAAGGTGCGATTCGTCAACTCGGGAACGGAGGCGGTGATGAGCGCCGTGCGCCTGGCGCGTGGGTACACGGGCCGCAATCTCATCGTCATGTTCGAGGGCTGCTACCACGGTCACAGCGACTCCGTTCTCTCCTCGACCAGCCACCGAGCCAGTGCCGGGATTCCAGCCGCTGTGGCGCAGAACACGTTGCTTGTGCCTTACAACGATGCCGCGGCGCTGGAGCGCTGCCTGGAAGCCAATTGCAACCTGGTGGCAGCGGTTGTCGTCGAGCCGGTGGCCGGTTCGATGGGCGTCATACCGCCGGAGCCGGGGTTCCTGAAGGAAATACGGCGACTCTGCACCGACCACGATGCGCTGCTCATATTCGATGAGGTTCTCACCGGTTTCCGGGTCGCGCTCGGAGGCGCCCAGGCCCTCTTTGATGTAACCCCCGATCTCACGTGCTTCGGCAAGGCTCTCGGCGGCGGCATGCCCATCGGTGCTTACGGCGGGCGGGCCGGAATCATGGACAGGCTCCAGCCCACAGGAGACGTTTATCAGGCGGGTACATTTTCTGGCAACCCGGTCACCATGGCCGGTGGCATCGAGACGCTGCGCCTGCTGAGGCGCCCGCAGGTCTACGAGACGCTGGAGAAAAGAACAGCGCGACTTTTTGAAGGGCTCAGCGAGATCATCCAGGACAGGAATCTGCCGATTCAGCTTCAGCGCGTCGGCTCCATGTTCGGCATACTCTTTTCGTCCAAGCCTGTGAAGAATTACGAAGATTCACTGCGGATCGACGGGCAGGCCTTCGCCAGGTTCTTTCGCTACCTCCTCATTCATGGCGTGTACCTGCCACCGTCTGCCGTGGATGCCGCCTGCGTGTCTGCTGCCCATACGGAAGAGGACATAGAGCGGACAATATCAGTCTGTGCTGACGCATTGTCGGCGGTGATGTGATTCCGGCTCTCCTGAGGCGACCAGGCGGCTTGACACCGCCCGGAGATGGTCAACCGATATCGCTTAAGCTGCCAGGATGCGGCTGGTCAACCGATATCGGTTAAGCTGCGGGCATGGGGCTGGTCAACCGATATCGGTTAAGCTCCCAGGATGCGGCCGGTCAACCGATATCGGTTAGGCTGCGGGCATGCGGCCGGTCAACCGATATCGGTTAAGCTGCCAGGATGCGGCCGGTCAACCGATATCGCTTAAGCTGCGGGCATGGGGCCGGTCAACCGATATCGCTTAGCCCAACTTACCTGTTGGCAGCCCGGAAACGCTGAGCGGATGGGCCAACTTACAACCGCGACGTGACTACAATGGCCGTTGTCAGGGGACCAGGGCTATCGGCTGTGTCATTGGGCGGTATTGCCAGCGCAATTAATT
>DATNRD010000351.1:0-11867 GCA_036703665.1 Candidatus Obscuribacterales bacterium | reverse complement strand
CTGCTTTACGTATGTTATTTCCTCTTTGGTGCCCGGGCGGCCGCTGGCTCCGGAACCCAGCCAGGTAGCGCTCGTGCGGGTCTGCTGGCAGCCGGCGGCATGACCGCTGCCGGACTGGCCCTGGCGGCTTGTTTTGCGGCTGTGGACCTTCTGCCTTTGCTGGATCTGACGCGTCATGCCCCGGCTGTCGGCTCGCTGGCCACGCTCGGGCCCACCTACTGGAGCACCGGCTGGTACGACTTTCTGACGATGGTATTGAGCCAGCCGCTCGGCAGCCTGGGCATGGCCAAGTATCATCTCTACCCGACCTACCCAGGAACGATGCCCTATGTCGCCAGCCTGTATTTGGGTCCGCCGGTCCTGACGCTGGCGGCCGTGGGTCTGGCGAGGTCCACATGGAAAGAGCGATGGTTCTGGCTCGGCTGCTGCCTTGTGGCGCTGCTTGTCTCTGCCGGACAGTTCGGCGGTATAGTGCCGCTTCTGGCGCGGCTGTCGCCGGATTTTCTTGTCTTTCGCTTTCCTGTCAAGATCACCGTCTTCCTGCTTTTCGGGTTGTGCGCGTGTGCGGCCGAGGGCTGGCGGGCGGCTTCGATGGGTGGCGGCAGGGAGACGGTCCTCTCCTTTTTCCGGGGCGTCTGGCTGGCCGTAAGCATTCTGGGAATCGTGCTGCTTACACTGCCCGGACCGAGCTACGTGGGGCTTCTGACCTGGTTCGGATTCCCCTCGGCTGACGAGCTTGTCGGCGACCGTTACCGCCTTTTCCCTATTGATCTTCTGGTGGCCGGGCTGTCGGGGCAGCTCATTTGCTTGCTGTCGATGCGGCACACGGCTAACCAGTTCTCGCTTGTCCCGCGAAGGGTGCTGATTCTTCTTGTCACTGCCGGGCTATTGATGATGAATGGGGCACGTCATTTGTGGAGAACGGTCGACAGCTCCTTCTGGGATGTCGGTTCGGAAGTCGCTCAGTGGCTCAGGTTCAAGGCGGGACAGGATATGTCCGAGTTCCGGGTGCTTTCGCTGTTGCCCGATCCGCCGCTGGCACCGCTGGCGGTGGCTAACCTGTCCGAGGAGGAGCTGGATCCAAGCTTCATGCAGTATTTGCGGTGCATCCTCAAGCCCAATTCCAGCATGGATTTCGGCATCCAGCTGAGCAACGGCGTCTCGACCATTCCCTCCTGGATTCCCTACTTCATTACCACCGGGCCGCTGGCCAGGTCCACCCTGACACCGCAGGTGAAGCACCCGGCCGGCAAATCGGATCTGCCTCTGCAAAAGTGGTGCCAGTCAAGCGCCACACGGTTCGTCATTACATCCATACGGGAAGCCGCTCCTGATGGTACCGCTCGGGAGCTGCCACCGCTCGATTCCGCGCTTTTCAAACTGGTCAGGGAAGATCCCGCTCTCAACATCCGTATCTTCGAGGTTCCCAGTCCGCGCCCGCGCTGGTCGCTTGTGAGGCAGGCAAGGAAAGTGAAGGACGGTGACTCGGCGCTGATGATCATCAACCGTTGCGACACCACCGGATACGATCCCAACCGGGAGGTCCTGATCAGGGACCCGCACTGGCAGGCGGACGAACCAGCGGCCCGCGCGCCTGCTGAGGCAGGCGAGGGCTCGCCGGGGTTCGTGCGCTTGGTCTTGCAGGCTAACGAGAGGCTGGTCTTCAACGTGGAGAATGCGGCGCCTGCCTATCTGGTTGTTGCCGACAGTTTCGACCCGGGATGGGAGGCACGCGACAACGGCGTTCCCACCCGGGTTTACCTGGCCGATGGGCTGATGCGTGCCGTACGCCTGGACCCAGGCACGCATGAGGTCGTATTCAGCTACAAGCCGCGTTCGCTTTTCTGGGGTGAGGTTATCAGCAAGTCCACCCTTCTGCTTATCGCCGGCATAATGATTGCCACAGCCCTATGGAGGCGCCTTCGCTGAATGGCGCTGGGCCAGCAGCAGTCACTGTAACGCTGTGTCAAGTCAGCCAGTGCGATGGCACCGGTTGCTTCGGCAAGTCAAGGCCCTGACCGGCACGATACCCATAAAATGGGATACGATTCATACAGCCTCCGGTATGCGATGGCGCTTACGGGGCAAGGAATAATTGCCAGAAGCTCCGTAGATTGGTATAACCGGTAACTGTCGAGTTTCAGAGCATCATGAGCGAGGAAGTACCTTTTTCCCGGGAAGAGGCTCTCAAGTACGAGGCGCAGAACTACCTGCGCCGGCTTCAGCGGAAGCTGGCCCAGTTCCAGAGCGACAAGGAGCGCTTCAAAGAAGTCCTCCACCAGCGCGAGCAGGGCGCTCAACGACAGGCGCAATCTTATCTGGGCAACCTCTCCGAACGGGCCGAGTTCAGGGCCAGCGCCCGCGCGCGTGGGGAAGAGGAGAAGAAGATGATGGCGGAGTTGCTGAGGAAGCAGGCTGAAGCTTACCGGCAGCGATTGAGAGGCTACTTGCGTCCCGGACAGATCGATGAATCGGAGGAAGAGCAGGCTTCGCCGGACCAGCAGGACCATCCCTCCCCTTAGCTGCCACGACACTTAAGGGACGCCGCCACGCTGCGCCGCTGCCGGGTCAATTCAATTGCCGATCCTGACACAGACTAGCCGCGTCTGCTGCCCCCTTACACAGGCGGGGTGGTGCCTGCTGGCAGGACGCGTTATCATGCACTGCGGAGCAAGTCAACGATGTCTGCTGCAAAAACACTGACCGCACCTCTGGCAGATCGCATGCGCCCGCGCAATCTCGATGAGTTCGTGGGGCAACAGAGGCTGCTCGCCCCGGGGGGAGTCTTAAGGCAAATGATCGAGGGGGACGAGCTTTGCTCGTTTGTCCTCTGGGGACCGCCTGGCGTCGGCAAGACAACGCTGGCCCGCATCATAGCCCAGCAGACAAACAGCAAATGGGTCTCCTTCTCGGCTGTCACATCCGGCATCAAGGAGATAAAGGCCGTGATGACCGAGGCCGAGGTGTTCATGAATTTCGAGGGGCGAAGGACCATACTCTTCGTCGATGAGATTCATCGCTTCAACAAAGCCCAGCAGGACGCCTTCCTCCCCTACGTCGAAAGCGGCACCATAGTGCTTGTCGGCGCCACCACGGAGAACCCCTCCTTCGAGATCAACTCCGCGCTCCTGTCACGGCTGAAAGTGTTCGTGATGGAAGAGCTGAGCCTGGAAGAGCTGGTGACGATTCTTGCGCGAGCGCTCAGCGACAAGGAGCGGGGGCTGGGTCAGCAAGCCATTCAAGCTGGCGACGAGCTGCTTCAGTTTCTTGCTGTCTATGCCTCGGGCGATGCGCGAACCGCCCTCAACAGCCTGGAGCTGGCGGCCGGACGTGCCAAGCGGCGCGGTGAGGCCGAGCTTACGGAAGAGGACATTCGCCAGGCCGTGCAGCAGGCGGTCCTCAAGTACGACAAGCACGGAGAGCACCATTTCAACCTCATTTCTGCCTTGCACAAATCGATTCGCAACTCCGATGTCGACGCCAGTCTCTACTGGTTAGCCAGAATGCTGGAGGCCGGCGAGGACCCCCTGTATGTGGCCAGGCGGTTGGTGCGTTTTGCTTCGGAGGATGTGGGTCTGGCCGCACCGCAGGCGCTCCAGCAGGCGGTGGCGGCTATGCAGGCCGTGGAGCTGATCGGCCTGCCGGAGTGCAAGGTGGCCCTGGCGCAGGCGACGATTTATCTGGCACTGGCCCCCAAATCAAACGCCGTCTATCTGGCTTATGGTGCTGCCCAGCAGGACGCGCTCAATACTGTACAGCATCCGGTGCCGCTTAACCTTCGTAATGCCCCGACAAAGCTCATGAAAGAGATTGGCTACGGCAAGGGCTACAAGTACGCGCACGATTTTGAACAGGGCCGCGCGGAGATGGACTGCCTGCCTGAGGAGTTGAAGGGCAGGAAGTACTACAGGCCAACCGCGCGCGGTTTCGAGGGGAAGCTCGGCTGCCAGTAAACACACTCAGGGCATGGCGCCCTGTCCGGCCGGCAATCGCCTCAGGGGGAAAGCCAGAGTTCCGTAAGGAGGCTACCCAATTCAGCCGGGTCACCCTTAAGCGACTCCAGAATGAGATCGATCGTCTTGAAATCGCCAATCTGCACGGCGTCAGCAAAGCGATTGATGACCGGCAGGTGCTCGACAGACAGAATTCTCAGCCTTGCCCTTATGCGCTCTGCCCATTGCTCGGCCCGCTCGAGCTCCAGGTTGTGCTGGTCTCCAGAAGCGTCCGGAGAGTTGAGAAGGCGTTCTATCTGTCTGGTGAAATGCTTGTGCTCGAACAGTTCGATCAGGTCCTCGATGCTGGCCAGGTGTTCACGCTGAGGGGCAGCCTGATCATGTTGCTGACCCTGACGGGGGTACCTCTGAGCGGGAACCGGGTCGGGAACATTGCTTTCTGCCCGACCGAAAGATTGGTTACCGGCTGCCTGCCCCTCAAGGCCAAACAGCGTGGTCACGGCATCGTCGAAGGGATCGGCCTGCTGGCTGGAGAGGCCGCTGTGCATGGCGGTGCTTTCCTGCTCTGACATGATTTTCATCTCGTGAGCCATCCTGGATTGTGCTGGTAAGGTGGGTGCACTGGTGCAACTTCACCAGAGACCTTACCGGCAAGTTGTATCCAAGTTGTTTAGAAATCGAAACCGCCGGACGGGTAAGCACTTGATGCGCCGGATAAGCTCGTTGCTCCCGGGTCGATCACGCAGAACCCGTCTGACCTGCATCATCGAGCGGGTCTGCGCATGGTTTCCGCCCAGTTGATCCGGAAAGTGCCATTGGGCAGCGCCACCCAGACAAGCGGGCGAGGAGGGGTTCCCCGGACGTGATGGTAAAGAGCACCGGCACGCTCGTAAAAGCCTCTGGTGTGGAATGTATTGGGGAGTCCCAGGCTGACCACGTCCAGGTGATGGCAGAACTCGTGGCAGAGCGTGCTGAGGAAAGTGCCGAAGGAAGTCGGTTTTTTCAGGATGGCGGTGCGTGCCCACAGCCTTATGCGGGCGGTCTCTGGATCATAGTCGCCGAAAAGCTCGTGCTCGGCGTATTCGGTCACCTTGCGCGGGCGCGCGCCCAGGACTTTGACCTCAGGAATGGGCACACGGTAGGCCCTGGCCAGAGCAGTGATGAGCGACCGGGATGCAACCTGCACATCGGCACGGCAGTCTCGCGCCAGCGCCTCCTCCAGGTTCCGCGCCAGCGCGCGCAGAGTGTGGGGGTCAGGAAGCGGCATGCGTCGTAAGTCGTCGCTTTTCTGATATTCCTGCTTGAGCGATGCGTTCCTGGGGATAGTGTCGGTAATCATGGGCTCAGGACTGCGGGGGAGCGAGCATGTAGCCGACCCGATGCAGGGTGCGAATCATGGATTCTTTCCCCGGCACATCGATCTTGTTGCGCAGTCGCATGATGTGGATACGTACGGTGTCGGGCGATGCATCGGATTCCGAAGACCACACGCGATCGAGAAGCGCCTCCGAGCTGAAGGGCTGGTTCGGGTGTCTCATGAGAAACTCCAGCAGGGCGAATTCCCTTGGTTGCAGGCTTACCTCCTGGCCATTGAGGAGAACTTTCCGGCTTTTCGGGTCCAGTGTCAGATCGCCTGCCGTGAGTACCGTTGCGCTGACCGCCGGAGCCCGCCTGAGCAACGCCCGCAAGCGCGCCGAGAGTTCCTTCATGTGAAATGGCTTGGTCAGGTAATCATCGGCGCCCGCGTCCAGCCCAATCTCCTTGTCTTCCACTTCCCGCTTGCCGGTCAACATAAGAATGGGGGTCTGCCCGCCACGGCTCCGGTACTGGCGGCAGAGGTCCGGGCCGGCCAGATCCGGCAAGGCCCAGTCCAGTATGACCAGATCGTATTTGTAGAACCTGAGGCGCTCGGCCCCGTCGGTTCCTTTATACACGACGTCCGGCGTATGCCCTTCGCCAGTAAGCCAGTCGACGAGCAACCCGCACAGTTGCTTGTCATCTTCGACTATGAGGATTTTGGCCATATCTGGAAGCCGTGCCGTCGGGGGAGGGGCCGGACATGGACACCATAAGTATAAGTACCACGGAGGCAACAAGCATGCTTGTGCCCCGAGGGATTGTCCGGCATTGGTTGCTGAGTTGTGCTGGCGCCCAGGCGTTGCTATTCTGGTCGGTAATCGAGTCCGGGTGTCTGGCGCAATTTCGCCGGGAGTCTGGGCATGTCATGCGGATCAGCTTAAAACTTTCCCAGCAGGGTCTCATCCTGGTCGGCGTGCCGATCGGGCTCATGCTCGTCTTTCTGGTGTCCCTTTTTCTGCTTTTGTGGAAGGTGGAGCAGCAGGCGAAGGAGGCCGACCGCAGCAAAACGATCATTGCCAGGGCCAACTCGCTGGTAAAGGAATACTATGACGCCGCCTCGCAGCTGCTCATCTCCAAATACAGGCGAGATGAAAAGACACATTCCAGGCGCCTGGCCGAAGGGCTCGCGCAAACGAAGAAGAGCTTCAGCGAGCTGCGCGATCTGCTGAAGGATGATCCCAAAGGCTATGAAATGCTGCTTGATCTCGAAGCGTCTGCCACGCTGGGCATGGGGCTCTTGCAGCGCTTCGAAAGCCATTTGCGCGGTGCGGAGCCGCTGTCGCGGTTGGAGATTGGTGTCCTTTACCTGAAGTTCGACGCGGCCGGAGCAGACTTTGCCGAGAGACTGCAACGTCTCATTGACTACGAGACCGCGCTCCATCGCGTCAGCACCGCTGAGGAGGAGAGGTTCCGAGCGCTCGTAAAGACCTGGATCATCGCCGGAGCAATATCAGCAGTTGCCATTGGAACTATTCTGGCTCTGCTGTTCATCAGGAACACGACGAGCAGGCTGGCCGTGCTCATGGACAACACGACCCGCCTGAGCCAGAAGCAGCCGCTTCTTCCGGTGATCGGCGGTGATGACGAGATTGCGCGCCTCGATAGCTATTTCCATAAGATGGCTGAAGAGCTTGAAGAGGCAGCCCGGAAGGAAAGAGCCATCCTGGACAACGCGGTGGATGTTATCTGCTCCATCAATGCCGATGGATACTTCACTGCTGCGAATCCGGCGTCTTTGCACGCCTGGGGATATGCTCCCGGCAAGCTCGTCGGAATGCACTACTGCGACGTCATAGCCCGGGATGATGTGCCGAAGTTCCGTGAAGCGCTGGAGCAGATCAGGAGAGACAAGATACCGGCTACTGTCGAGAGTCGCGTTCTGGCACTCGATGGTAACGAGGTTCACATGCTGTGGTCGGTTCGCTGGTCGGAGTCGGAGCAGTCGCTGTTTTGCGTTGCCCACGACATCAGCGACCGGAAGGAAGTCGAGCAGATGAAGCAGGACTTTGTCGCGATGGTAAGCCACGAGCTGCGCACGCCTCTGACATCGCTGCAAGCAACCCTCACCTTCTTGCTGGAGGGCTTGTACGGGACGCTTTCCGAAAGCGGGCAGAAGCGCGTCAAAGGTGCCGAGTCGGGGATCGCGCGCCTGATCAATCTCATCAACGACCTGCTGGACATCGAGAAGATGGAAGCGGGCAAGTTGAGCATGAAATGGTCCGATGTCAATCTTGCCGATGTAATCGAACGATCGGTCGAGGCTGTGGAGGGATTCGCGGAACAGCAGCAAGTCACGCTGAAGGTCGAAAAGCAGGACGTACTGGTGCGTGCCGATGCTGACCGGATGGTGCAAGTGCTGGTCAATTTGCTGTCCAACGCAATAAAGTTCTCCGAAGATGGCGGGCAGGTGGAGATCAAGATATCGGACCATAACGAGTCATTTGAAGTGCAAGTGATCGATCACGGCATCGGCATCCCGGAAGGCTACGAAAAGACGATCTTCGACAAGTATGGCCAGGCTCATGCTCCGGCCGGCAAGAGAAGACGCGGCACCGGTCTGGGGTTGCCGATTTGCAAGGCGATCATCGAGCAGCATGGTGGCACTATAGGTGTTACTAGCACGGAAGGTGGCGGGAGCACCTTCTGGTTTCGCCTGCCTCATGTAAGCGTGCCTGTCGCGGCGGAAAGCTGAAGTTGCCTCTGGGAGCGGCTCGGGGAAGGTTGTCGGGAGCGCGTGCCGCCGGCAATGTATGCAATGGTCCTTGCTTTCAGAACAACAGGCACGGGCTTGATACCTGAATCGTGCATGCCCGTGACGTTTTTGGTCCCGTCAGTAAACGACTCGGATACAATTCCGCTGTAAGCTTCCCGGTAAGCATGGCGAAGCGCCTGAAAGTTTCGGAGGGTTTCCAGGTGAAGATTTCCTACCACTCATTGTCCAAGGGAATTACTCGGTGTGCGCTGCTTGCATCCTGCGCGGCACCGGTGCTTATTCAGCAACCTGCCGTCGCTGCTGATCCTGGACTAGGACAGCCGAACTTGTTGGCCTCCTATGAGCGCCGCTTCCCAGGGCAGGAGCAGGTGGTCCTCACGACGTTGGCTAGCCTGCAGGACTCCGGACAGAATACTAAACGAGCTTCCGAGCTGCTCACGACGTTAGCCGTGCTGTGCGCGCAACAGGGCAAGAACACCGAGGCGGAATTTTACTATCAAGCTGCCATCGAGTGCTTGAAGGGCGCAGCCCGATAGCACGGCGGCAACAGCCGGCTGGAGCTGGCATCACCCTGCCTTCTGCGGCACTGCCCGCGGAAGCGGGGGCTGTACCCACGGACTGGCCTCGCTGTACGGCAATGAGTATTTCTGGCCTTGGTTCGCTGTCAGCATGGCTCTTTACGGCGTCGGACGGCATCGGCTGATGGTGACACAAGAGCACCCGTCTGTGCGTCCAGCCGTTGCCAACGATGACGTTGCGGTAAGTAGTGAGCGGCCGGTGGCTGGAAGGTGTGGCAAGCTGGAGCTCGCTGCCGAGCCGGTGCCGGAAACGGTCAGCGCGCCCCCGGCAGGTCCCCCCCCGGCCAGTGATCGATAGCAGCGCACCGGTGGCCAACGCCTACAGGAGCAGATCCTTGTGAAAGCTTAAGCGGCAGCCAGAGCAATCAGGCAAGAAGCCGAGCAGCGAATCGTCGAGTTCACGACAGTAAACAACTTGTACACAACTTCCCTGTAAAGTGCGAGTCGCAGGTCGATCCAGACGATTCGCTCGCTTAGTAAACATTTCAGCTTTTGCAAAATCGTCTCGGGCTGGCCTCGGCCCCCTCTGCGCGCAGCGGGTGGAAACATTTATACAACGGAACGGGCCGCGGTGCCCCGCAGGTCGAAGTAAACAACTTCGATACAGATTCGCAGTAAAGTCCGGATGTTGACGCGACCCTGCGTCGGTCCTGGAGGGCATCCCATGAACGACAAGATGGTAACGGCTGAGCTGCAGGAAGGTCTTTCCGGCAAGCCGAATATGCTGGCAAGCGAATCGCTCGGCGCCGGCAAGGCAGAGCCAGGTGACCTCGGGACTGTCGATGCCGAGTCGCAAGAATCTCTGGCTTTGGAAGAAAGTGGCGTGCTTCCGGACGTTCGACTGGTCGATGCGGGCGAACGCCGGAACGATGGCACCAGCACGGGACAGGACGCCACGCAGCTTGCGGAGTCCACTCGGGAGCTAGAGCCGGTCAAACCGTCGCTTGTGGAGCGTGGCGCTGTCAGGGACAGAATCCCGGCTCATCCGGCTGCCGGCCGTCCCATCGAAGTCATTACCTATGAGGACGGCGCCATCAGACAGGTCTTCCCAGACGGAATGATTGTCGAAACACGCACGGACGGTATGCTGATTCAGGTACGGCCGGACCACAGCGTAACCATTGTGAAAAATGACCGGCTTATACGCGAGGTGAAGCCGACTCATCCAGACCGGGCAATAAAACACGTAGTCGTGGCAGACGACGGCACCGTCAGATACGAATACGAGGACGGCACAAGGCAAACCGACTACCGATGGGGTGACCGCAAGGTCGAATACCCGGACGGCACTTATGCTCAGTTCAACGAGGACGGCAGCAGCAATTTCACCGACAGGGACGGGCAGACCCGCTATTACGACATGGACGGACGCCTGGAACACCTATGGAAGAACAACCCGGACGGCAGCCAGGTTCGCACGGACCCAGCCGGTCGCGTAGACATTGTTTTAGACGCCGACCTGAAAAGACGAGAGTTCAAGTACGGACCTGAGGGCGAACTGGCTGAGATCAAGGGACACCTGGGCATCTGGAAGCGCGCCGTGGACAGTAACGGCGATCCTGTCTGGGTGAATCAGGACAGGGGACAAGTCTGGCAGGGAGAGTTCGCCGTGGATATTGAGGGAAACTTGCACTATATGCCGCATGACCGTGAAGCACAGGCGTATGTCTTCACGCGCGACGGCCGTGCCGTAAGAGTACCTCGCAGTGCGGCCGATCCTAAGTAGTTGTCCACTGCCGGACTGCATGACTGACTCTCTTAGCCGTGGCAGGCGCAGACGCGCCAACCGCAATTTCAATGTGACTGCCGAGCGCAGTAGACAGTAAACAACTTGGTCACTGACCGGTAACAACTTGGTTACAAGTACCCGCTAAAGTCGCACATAGACCTCCGCAAGCAGCTCGGCCATCCAGGGGGAATTACTATGTGGCGACAAAATGATCATGTGATTGACGGCATGGTGTCGATCAAGCAATCGGATTCCTTCAACGAGTCGTTTGACCGGCTCTGCCCTGAACTCGTCGACAGCCAGGACGTCTCCGGAAAGCACCTTTCGGATTTCTACCGCAGGCAAAATCTGCAAGTTCAAGCCCATAACAAAGAAATTGGCACAAGGACCCAGAGGTTGGTCCAGGCCGCTCTTGCTCTATGGGTCCTCGGCCCGATAGTTATTCTTCTTCTGAAAGTTTTCTTTTCCATAAGGGTCATCGGTCAAGATCGGCTCGACACCATGCAGCGGTCGTGCTTCCTGGCCATCCGTCATTTCTTCGAGTGGGATCCTCTGGTCACGCTTCCAGCGCTGCTGTGGACCAGGGCGGTCAGGCGCCCGCATCTCGTTCCTTTGTCTCTGGCTGGCCGGTTCTGGATGCAGAACCGTTTGATGCGGGCGCTTTCCTGGTCGCTGGGCGTAATGGGCTTGATGCGCGGGCGAGAGCCACATGATGGTGCGATAAAACAAGTGGTTTCCCGCATCGAGAGCGACGTGCCGACTACGGTGGCGGTTTACCCCACCGGACCGATCGGAAAGGCCAAAACCTATGTTGTGCGCCGGGGCATTGGTCACCTCGCTCTGAGCTGTCCCGATGTGCCGGTCATTCCTGTTACCGTAATCGGTGTGCAGGAGCTGAGCCTGCTTTCCATTCTCACACTGCGCCGGCCCGAGATAACGATTGTTGTAGGGGAGCCTTTCATGGCCGCCGATATCGTTGCTGAAACTGTTAACGAGCGCATGTGCCTGATCTTGTCCAGGATCGCCCGGGACTGGACCAAACACGAGAGCCGGCTTAGGGAGTGTCCGACAGAGCTGGCGATGGATCCGTCGCAGGAAGCGCGGTGGCTCATGGGCAAGCTGGCCGGCGTGCTTGGCGTAACCAGCCCGTGCGTGCCATTAGTCCAGTCCCGAGACATCCTTGATGAGAATCGCCGTGGAGTCTCTCGTTAGAGTGCGGTACAAGAAAGCAAGCGACTTCGGTGATCGCGGTTTCACGGACAGGTTCAAGAACCCGGGTCTTCTGCTCGGTCCCGTTACAGCACTCATCTGGGATCATGTCGAAGGTTATTCCGACGAGCGGCAGGAGCTTTAGGACAAGAGCAGAGGCTTGCAGAGGAAAATTGACGGCTTCGTGAAACGGGCGTCTCAGGGGCTCGATTCCATACCCTGACAGCTTCGTCGACGAACTGGCTTGTACCTACTTCCGCTCGGACGGGGGCACGATCTTTTCGCCTCTACGAAATCGCGTTCAGTATAGCGCAGTGCCCATCTTG
>DATNRD010000350.1:0-2844 GCA_036703665.1 Candidatus Obscuribacterales bacterium | reverse complement strand
CGACAAGATACCGCAGATAAGCTTCTTCGACTCCTCCGCCAGCGGCGGCTTGTCCGAAAAAGGTTCCGGCCAGGCAGTCGAGACCGCAGCCGAGGGCCGGGAGGCAGCCGGCACCTCGGCTGATGCCGACCCAGATGCGGTGCGGGACCGGCAAAGGCGTACGGCGACGTTGGAACAAGAGCAAGACCAGCCCGGCCAGCCGGCAGCCCGCACACCGACCGCCACGGACCTGGAGAGCCTGTTCGAGAAGAACTTCGCCAGATTGGACACCGACAGGGATGGCTTCGTGAGCAGACAGGAGCTTGCCGCCGCTATCGCCAGCAGCGAATTCAAGGGTGACGACGCCGGACTCGTGGCTGTGCTCCAGTCTCATCGGCAAGAGTTGGAGGAGCTGAGCAACGACGAGTGGGGCGACGAAGATGACGGCATTACCAGAGCCGATATGCGAAAGTTCGCGCAGCTGCTGAGCCAACCCGAGGCAAGCGGCTCCGAGCGCCGGCTTATCGACGCCATCAACCGTGAGCTGCGCGACTCCTGGACAAGTGTCAGCTGCGCCAACAGGCAGCTTTTTGCCGAGGCAAGCGACCCTTTGACCAGCATCACGCCCGAGGCTGTAAGGCAGGGAGAGATAGGCGACTGTTACTTCCTCGGCGCTCTGGCGGCGCTTGCGGCCACTGCTCCTGGCAAAGAA
Organism: Candidatus Obscuribacterales bacterium; assembly: GCA_036703665.1. Taxonomy (GTDB): domain Bacteria; phylum Cyanobacteriota; class Vampirovibrionia; order Obscuribacterales; family Obscuribacteraceae; genus DATNRD01. The sequence continues at coordinate 2,153 of DATNRD010000350.1, read as the reverse complement.
GCAATCCGCGCCATGATCAAAGACAACGGCGACGGCACTTATACGGTCACCTTCCCGGGAGCGCCGGACAAGCCGGTCACCGTGACCGCACCGACCGATGCCGAGCTGAGCCGCTACGCCCGGGGCAGCCGGCACGGCACCTGGCCGGCGGTGCTCGAAAAGGCATACGGAAAATACTGCAACGAGAACAACATCGACCCGCACGACGGAATCCAGGAAGGCGGCGACGAAAAGACGGGGCTGGAGATTCTCACCGGAGGCGAAGTGGACAGAGACATTCTCCTTTTCACATCGAAAGAGACCACGCACCAGAAGCTCGTCGAGGCCGTGTCGGACGGCCGGCCGGTCACGGCTGGAATCTACAGCGAGGTCGGCGAACCGCTGGGGCTTTCAGACGGCAAGACGGACAACGCCGGCCTGCCTACCGCGCACCTTTACACGATTCAAAGTTACAATCCGGCCACGCGTACGCTCACGATACGCAACCCCTGGGGCAAAGGGGAGCCCACATGCGGCGACGGCGACAACGACGGTGTGTTCACCATGACACTGGATGAGTTCTACAAGAACTTCAGCACCGTCGCCTACGTCGAACCTAAACGCTCCTAGCAAATATGCCGTTCACTCAACCTGGGGGCGCGGGCACCGTGCTTACGCCGAAGCTACCGGAAGAATCTTAGCAACCGCAGCAGCATGTGTGTGGAAGTCAACCGTAGTGTCCGGATTGTCCGCACGGCAGATCGGCTTGGCAAGACCGAGACAAATATGGCGCTGGATCACTAAGCAGGCAGCACAACCAGAACCAGCACGCACAGCAGCAATTGAACGATCCAGAAACAAGCCACCACCTGCCATTCCTTGTGGCCTTTCTCCAGGGCAATCGCCTCAAAGTGATGGTGCAGCGGCGCCATTCTGAACAGGCGCTTACCCTCACCCGGCAGGCGCTTCGTCAGCTTGAGCCAGACGAGCGCCGGCCTCGACATCGGCTTTGCCGGGGTGTACTGCTTGGTGAGCTTGAAATACACGACCTGCATCATGACGGACACCGTTTCCAATATATATATGACGGCCAGCGGGACGAACCAGATTTCAATCCCTCCGGCGATGGCAAGGCTCGCCATCAGCCCCCCCACGAAGAGGCTGCCGGTATCACCCATGAAAATGGAGGCGGGATAGCGGTTGAAAACCAAGAAGGCGGCAAGGCTACCGGCACCGGAGGCCGCCACGGCCGCCAGCGGCCACTGGCCGGTGGCGAGGAGGACGGCGGCCATGGCCGCCAGGACCTGAGCGCCAGTCCCGGCAGCAAGCCCGTCCATGCCGTCGTGCAGGTTGACGGCGTTTGTGGTGGCAGCAACAAGGAAAGCCGACAACGTGAGGAACGGCAACAGGGGCAGCCCGAGGCTCGAGAGTTCCCCACCGAGCCCGAAGGCAGAGCCGATCGAGGCGGGGACAAAAGCGTATGGCTCTCCGCAACCGGCCAGCAGCGCTGCGCCTAGAACCAGGCCCAGTGCCAGCTCGATTAGGAGCCTGGCCCTGGCCGAAAGGCCTGCATTAGCTTTCCTGCGGAATTTTGCCAGGTCGTCTACCAGCCCCAGACCGCCGCAAAGCAGGGCGATTCCCAGGACCAGCAATGGCTTGACCACAAGCGCTCCGGCCCAGTGCAGCCACAAGCCGGCGCACAGTGCGGCTACCGGCATGAACACCAGCCCTCCCATCGTCGGCGTCGCGGCTTTGATGGCATGGCTGGCCGGCCCTTCTTCGCGTATGTACTGGCCGAGTTGCTTTGCCTTCAGCCATCGGATGTACGGAGGCAGCAAGATCAGGCTGAGAATGAAGCCGGCCACACTCGGCACAGGCAGGCTCAGGGAAGGCGACGAGAATTCAGGCAGCAAACCAATCAATCCAGATAGAAGCTGGTGACGATCTTGCGGTGCTCCTTGGCGTAATTGACCGACTCCAGCAGGGTGTGACTGGTGTGATAAAGGAAGCAGATGATTTGCTGGCAGCGATCGATGATTTCGTGGTTGCAGAGCCGGCTGGCATCAGCCAGCGTCATAGTCCGTCGTTCCGGGTACTCGATGATGTGCTTGGTTCCGATGAGCAGATCCTGCACCTCCGCCGGCTGCTGCCCTATGGTTTGCGGCAGAATGATC
>DATNRD010000349.1:0-6306 GCA_036703665.1 Candidatus Obscuribacterales bacterium | reverse complement strand
TCCCAGGGCGGCTTCGAGGTCGGCGATCAGGTCATCGACGGGTTCGATTCCCACGGACAGGCGTATGGTCGTATCCAGAATCGCCGCCGGGCCGGTTTGTGCTTCCGGGAAGGAGCGGGCATAGAAAAGCCAGGCCGGATTGGCGATGGACTGCGTGAAGCCTGTGCCGAAGGCGATGCGGAAAAGGCGCAGTCGATCCAGCGTGCTGCGCATGGCCTCAGCACCGCCCCTGGTATCGAAAGCCAGCACCGAGCCGAAATCGGTCATCTGACGCGCGGCCACCTGATGATCCGGATGGCTGGGCAATCCGGGGTAGAGAACACGACTGACCTTGGGATGCTGCTCCAGGTACCTGGCTATGGCGAGCGCACTCGATGACTGACGCTCTATGCGGAGCTGGTAGGTTTGCATTCCCTTCCAGATCTCAACCGCCGCATGAGTGCTCAGCGCATCGGTGTTCCATATGTTGCTTGATTTGATGCGCTTAACCCATTCCTGCGATCCGAGTACGGCTCCGCCCATAACGTCGCCTACTCCCGAGGCATACTTGGAAAGGCTGTGCACGATGACGTCGACGGGAATGTCACCGTGCTGGTGGAAGCCCGCCAACGAGTTATCGAGGACAGTGATGATCCCATGCTCACGGGCTATGGTTGTGCAGTAATCCAGATCGGGCACCCGGGTCATCGGGTTCGTGGGCGCCTCGAGGACCAGAATGCGCGTTTTGTCCGGGCGAATATAGTCCCTCAAGTGGCGGAGGTCATCGACACCGATAAGCGTTACGTCCACCCCGAATCGCTGAAGAACACCCTCGGCAAACAGGCGTGTGGATTTGTATCCCTCGCGCAGAAGAATGATGTGGTCGCCGGCCTTGAGCAATGCCAGCAGCGTCGCCGCCATTGCCGACTTGCCTGTGCTGGTTACCCAGCAGCTTTCCGTTTGCTGTATCTTTGCCAGCAGCTTCTCCAGGGCGGCAAGCGTCGGGTTGCCGTCGCTCAAGTAGACCCAGCCGTCCTGCTCGCCCTTGAGCAGCGCTTCCCAGCTTCGCATTGTGGGCAAAGAGAAGCTGATTGTCTCAAAGGATGGAACGATGAACGGGTCGTTTCGTTCTTCTACAGTCCAGCAGCGATCTACCATGGCAACTTCTCTCCTGAAGCGTGCAAAAACAATCCTGTGTCGGAACCCCGTTCGACCAGGTCGACTATCGCCCGGGCCGCCTCGATGGGTTCCGTATCAGCGTCGGCCGGACCGAATCGTGTTTTCACTTTTCCCGGATCCACCGCCAGCACGCGAATACCCTGGGAGCGCAGCTCGACAGCCAGGCAAGATGTGAACATGTTCATGGCGGCCTTGGCTATGCGATAGGGGTAGGTTGCCTGGTCGCAAGGCACTGTGCCTGTGGCGACCCACTCCAGCGAGCCGAATCGGGACGATATGTTGACCACCGCGGCCCGGGACGATTCCCGCAGAAACGGCAGGCAGGCGCGGACGCAGCGTATCGGGCCATAGCAGTGGACCGCCAGCAGGTCGTCCAGCTCTTTGTAGTTAAGCCCGTCAATTCCGTAAGCTGTGGCGCCGAAGCCGGCGTTGTTGATGAGCAGATCGACTTTGCCGGTTTGTGTCTCCAGAAACTCCCGCAGCACTTTCTCGGTGGAAGCCTCGGAAACATCGCAGCGAACCGGGAGAATGTTCTGGGGATCGAGCATGAACAGTTCACGGACGTCTGCCAGGTTGCGCACGACGGCTACGACGAGATAGCCGCGGGACTTCAGCTCGTCCACCAGCGCCCGGCCGATACCGCGCGCGGCACCGGTGACCACTGCCACGGGGCGGCCGGCATGAGCCTGATGTTCCTGGCTCGTACCTTCGATTACTTTGAGTCGCTGTTGCCGACTTGTCATCGATTCCTACCTCAATCTACGCAAACACCTGGCGGACCTCAAAAGTGCGAGAGTCCACCAGGAGATTCCTGGGCAGGGGATTACCGTGGGTCCCGATTTCCAGATGATGGGCCAGGTAACCGGCCGTGTTGGCAAAAGCGAATACGTCGCCCGGTTCCGGCAGGTGGCGAAGATCGATCTTACGGCGAAAGAGAATATCGCCCTCGGAGCACAAATTGCCCACGAGAAATGCGCCCTCGGTCATCTCGCTCCTTGGTTCGCTGGTCAGCAAGATGGGGTCCGAGCAAAACTCAGCGCGAAACGGGCGGAGGTTGGTTCTGTTCATAGCCAGCCCGATGAGCAAGTTTCCGAGCGTGTCTCGCTTGCGGAACGCCGTGCGGGCAAGGGTTACCCCAGTGTTGTCGAGCAATGCCCTGCCTGGTTCGAAGAACAATCTCAACCCACGTTCCGAGAGCTGTCGGTGCAGCGGGATACCGTCTTGCCTGTGGTCAAGGACGGCGGCAAGGAATCGCTCCTTCGACAGCTTGTTCCAGGCCGGGTAGAGATCCGCCTGTCCCTGAACTTCGTTGCCGACGCGGTAGTATCCCAGCCCATCATCTCGATAGGTGAAGGGGGGCTCGTCGCCCTTTACCGAGGCGACGAGCTGTTGAAGAAAAGCCTGCCACTCACTTTCTTTCTCGAGATAGCGAATGAGGATGCCGCCGCCGAGGTCGATGCCCGAGATGGGATGACCGAGGGTGGCCAGGTGATCGGCAATCTTGATGAGTTGCTGCGCCGCCGTGGCTCTTTCCTCCGTGTCGTACCTGTCCAGGTGCGCGTGCAACAGTTCGAGCTTGACGTGTTCGGATTGGGTCGCGCCGGCCACGAGTTCGCCGGCATCCCCGATGGGAAAGCCGAAGCGACTGAACACCGCGCGGCCGCCGACCTGGAAACCGGAGAATCGCAAGCCGATGCGCGCCGTTTTGCCCAGCGAGCGCGCGACGGAGCGCACCAGTTCCATCTCATCGGCATTGTCTATGACCAGCAGGCAGCCCTTGCCAGCAGCCTCGGCGACAAGCTCGTGTTCCTTTCCGACGGCGGTGACGATAATCTGGTCAGGCGAGATGCCCAGTTCGAGCGTTTCCCTGACCTCATTCAGGCTGGCAGTGTCTACGCCTATCCCCTGCTCCTTCGCCATGGTTACGAACCAGGGAAGCTTGTTGGCTTTGCGCGCAAAAAACAGACCGCCCGACAAGCCGCGGGAGTGAAGCGCCGACAGCAGATCATTTACATTGCGCTCGAACTCGGAGGCAACGACGACATGTACCGGCGAGCCGTGCTGCTGCAGCCAGTCACGCGCTATTTCTGGGCGTTCGAACAATTGCCGCATCCAGGGAGCGAGCTTGGGGGTGAGCGGCGGGGCGCAGCTGGGCGCAGAAACAAGTGGTTTGTCAGTTTGCATCAAGCTCATCGACCGGTCCGTTAACCTTGGGGATGGGGTGAACGACAGGGAAGTGCTCCTCGCCGAGCGCTTCGTAATACTCGTCGACGTGGGGCAGCGGCGAGTCGCAACACAGGAACACGCACCAGAGCTCGCCGCGAGACTCCACCCGCGGTGCAAGACGGCCTGCGTCCTTTTCCTGCTCTAAATAACGCAGGGCTCCGGCATAGTTCATGCCTGAGCTCGGTCCACCGAGAATGCCTTTGCGGAGCAAACGCACGCTGGACGCAAAGCTTTCCTCCGCCGACAATTCCAGGCGGGCATTGGCCACGTCCTGCCAGGGGAAGGATACATCGGCGAGCTGCGACTTCTCCCTCGGTCCAGGCACGGCATCGCCTGGTTTCGGGCAGCAGGCGACGATCTCAATCGAGGAATCCCGCTCGCGCAGTGCGCGGCTGACACCGACCATGGTGCCGCAAGTGCCGAGCGCGCAGGAGAGAACGCCCAGGCGGCCACGCGTTTGCGCCCACAGTTCCGGTCCGAGCCACTGCGCGAACCCTTCCGGATTGTCCGGATTGGAGTACTGCCCCGGATTGAGCCAGCCCGGTTGCCGGCCGCAATCGGCCGCGCGTTCGCTGCGCGGCGGCAACTTCCCGAACAGCTCGTGGCCGGGACCAGGGTGCATGTAGACTTCGATTCCGAACAGCCGCAACATGCGGAGCAGTGAAGGCGCAATCGAGTGATCGACAATCGCGTATGTGCTGTCGATGCCGAACAAACGCGCCATCACTGATAGCGACAGCACTGTGTTGGAGGATGAGCTTTCGATGATCCTCTTTACGCCCTCCAGCTCGCCGCGCTCAGCCGCCTTGCTCAGCATGGAGAAGGCGGGGATCGACTTGATGTTCATAAGCGGCACAAGCGGCATCATCTTGGCAAAGAGCCGCACGCCATCCGCCCGGAAGGGATTAAGGTCGGCTGGAAGCTCGACCAGCGGTGCCGGCGCATAGTTGGCCGGTGAGAGGTACCTCTTGAGAGCATCCGGACCGGCATAGACGCTGGCGGCTATCCCTGGCTTTTCTGGGAACACGCCCGGCAGCGGGCGGACCGAAGCAGGACGCGTCGGCGCCTGCTCTGCTTTACGTGAGGAGCGCTGGCTGATGTTCCATGCGCGGCCGAGCTCAATACTGGCCATTTCCAGGATTTCCGCCAGGGCCTCGATGTCGCGCGCTGTTTCCGTGCCCACTGATACGCGCAAGAAGGGCTGCTCGAAGGCGGTCGCCGGAGCTGTGACGTACAATCTCGAGACGTCGAAACCGAAGCTGGTGCCGAGAGCAACGGGCAGGTTTCTCTGCCGGGCAAGCTCCAGTACGGTCTGCTCGAACTGGCGATACTTCTCGATTGACCGGAACGGTTCGCACAGTTCAATGGAAAAGCACGAGCCGGCATACCAGGATGCAATCTCTGTGCCATCACGCAGCCACGAGATCGATTCTATGACTCCATCAGGAGCACCGGCACTCTCTTCGAGCTGTGACGCCAGAATCCGTGTGTTGCGCGAATGGCGCTGCATGCGCCTGAGCAACTTCGATCTGCTCGGCTTGGGCAGGCTTCCCACGCTGGCATCAGAGATATTCGCCCCCAGGCGCGCCCTGGTCTTGCGAAAATTTTCGTGCAGTGCCTTCCTGGCGTGAATCAGCGCGATGCCACCAGTGACGATATCCATCCCGAACTGGTGATGTTTCGCCAGGCTTTCCACGAGAATGACCGTGACATGCTCAGGCAGATGCGCCAGCATACCGGCCGGCAGGAGCATGCAAGGCAGGCAGGTAGTGTCGATCACCACGGCCACGTCGCTGCTCGATTCTCGCGCCGCCCATTGCAATATCGCGCCGACGTCGTGCGACTGTACCTTGCCGCAATTGCTGACCGCATCGCAGAGCACAACAGAGGGGTTCAATGTCCGGAGAGTTTGCACGAGATCGTCGGACGACTCAGGTTCATGTTGAACGAGATCCGGGAAGAACGCGCGTGCAAGGTGGAGGTTCTCGAAGTACATCGGCCGAACGGCAAGTGCCGGGGCTGCCAGATGCAGTTCGTCCGCCAGCCAGTGAATAACCGTGGTAAAGGCTCCCATGCCTGAGTTTGCCAGATACCCGGTTGGTCGGACCGGTCCCAGGTGGCAGGCGTATTCGGTGACGAACTGCTCCTCGTACGCAAGCGCATCGAGGTGCCCATCTCGTTTGTAATCTAGGCAGTGTTCGGCAATTCCGTGAGAGAGGCGGTTGAATCCGGTCGGGATGGAGGATTCATAAGCCGGACTCTGCCAGTCATATGCGCACAGCAAAGTCCCTCTTTGCCTGTAACCGGCCCGTGCGGCTGATTTTGTAGACAAGTATTGGCGGCGGGCCTGATTCAAGAGCGACCGAAGGTGATTGGCATCGGCCCAGCGTGTTGCTCTTTCAACAAGATCGAGCGTGCGCTGCTGGCTAGCCCTCAGAACGGCGACCGCGCGACGAAAGTTGCTGTGTGCCCATTCCCGTGACAGGACGTCGCAATCGATGGGCGGCTCGTCGCTGTCATCGTGCGCCGAAAACTGGCTGAGGTCGGAGATGATATGGTCCAACTCGGCCAGATCATCAATAACGTCGGACAGATCAGGGTCAGCCGTTCCTGTTGGCTTGACAAGGCGCCTGTCGGGGTCGACCAGCAGTGATGTGGTCTGAATCGGGCCTCTAGTAAGTTCTGTAACCATTCAGGATTTCCTGTCGTTGCGCAGAGGGGCTGCTGCTGGTGTGCTTTGGCGCGTGCCGAGAGAAGCAATGGTGCCAATGCTAATGTCATGCAATAGAAGCATCGGGTTAACGGCGCCTAATTGCGAATATTTCTCAACTAGCGACCTGCAAACAGTACAATGCGCCGCCCATCACTGTCAATAAATGACAGTAAAAATGGCCGTCTTGTTACGAATCGTCGCAGGCGGTA
>DATNRD010000348.1:0-7237 GCA_036703665.1 Candidatus Obscuribacterales bacterium | reverse complement strand
TCAACACGATTCCCCCCGCCACGTTCAATGCTTTCCGCCAGCACGGAAGGGTGCGCGCCAGCCTGACCGAGGGTGTCGAACAGGCGCGGGGCGTCATGCAGTCGCTTGCGAAGCTGGGCATCTCCATCAAGGAGGTCACGGACAAGCTTCTGGATGACGGCATCCGGCTCTTCTGCGAACCTTTCGACAAGCTGCTCGAGGCCGTAGAGAAGCAACGTAAACTGGGATGCCGTGCCGCCATCGACTGCCTGTCCTACAAGCTGCCGGAGCAGCTGGAGTCGCAGGTCAAGGCGTCGTTGAAACAGTGGCGAGATGAGGGCAAAGTGAAGGCTCTATGGTCGCGTGATGCCTCTTTGTGGACCGGCCAGGACGAAAGCTCGTGGCTCGACTGGCTCTCCATCACCGAGGATCAGCTCGCCAACGTCGACCGCTTCGCCAACCTGGCCCGCCAGGTCAAGGAGCGGGGCTTCACGCATGCGCTGCTCCTGGGCATGGGCGGCTCCAGCCTCTGCCCTGAGGTCATGAGAATGACGTTCGGCAAGGCCGAAGGTTACCCCGACCTCAACGTTCTCGACTCTACCGACCCGGCGCAGGTAAGGACACGTGAAAGGCAGATCGATATAGCCAAAACGCTCTTTATCGTCTCCAGCAAGTCAGGCACGACACTCGAGCCCAACATCTTCAAGCAGTACTTCTTCGAGCGCGCCCGGCAGGTTGTCGGTCCGGACAGGGCCGGCGATCACTTCATTGCCATAACCGACCCCGGCTCCAAGCTCCAGCAGGAAGCCGCCAGAGACCGCTTCTGGCAGAGTTTCTTCGGCGTGCCTGGCATCGGCGGGCGCTATTCGGCTCTGTCGAATTTCGGCATGGTACCGTCTGCGGTGATGGGCGTAGATGTCCCGAGATTCCTCGACAGCGCGCACGAGATGGTCGAGGATTGCGCCGCCACCGTGCCCGTAGAGGAAAACCCGGGCGTTGTCCTGGGCACGATCATGGGTGTTGCCGCCAGAGCCGGCCGGGATAAAGTGACTCTGGTGACATCGCCCGGCATCTGGGACCTGGGAGCCTGGCTGGAGCAACTGCTGGCAGAATCCACAGGCAAGGAAGAAAAGGGCCTCATCCCTGTAGACCGCGAGCAGCTTGGACCTCCGGAGGTGTATGGGAATGACAGGCTGTTTGTATATCTGCGCCTGGAAGGCAGCCCGGACCCCCGCCAGGACGAGGGCATCGAGGCGCTGGAGAAGGCCGGTCAGCCGGTGGTTAGAATTCGCGTGCTGGATATCTACCAGCTCGGGCAGGAGTTCTTCCGCTGGGAGATGGCCACGGCCGTGGCCGGAGCGGTAATCGGCATCAACCCCTTCAATCAGCCGGACGTAGAGGCCAGCAAGATAGCAACCAGGGAGCTGACCGCAGAGTACCAGAGGACCGGCAAGCTTCCGCACGAGACCCCGCTGTTCGAGCAGGACGGCATCAAGCTCTTCACCGACGACCGTAACGCGGCCGATCTCAACAAATCGGTCGGCAAGGACAGGACCCTTGCCCGTTACCTGCGCGCGCATGCCGACAGGATCAAGCCGGGCGACTATTTCGCCCTGCTGGCCTACATTGAGATGAACGAACAGCATGAGACCGAGCTGCAGGTCATGAGGCACTGCCTCAGGGACATAAAAAAAGTGGCTACCTGCCTGGGGTTCGGCCCGCGCTTTTTGCACTCGACCGGTCAGGCGTACAAGGGCGGTCCCAACAGCGGCGTTTTCCTGCAGATCACCTGTGATGACGCGGAAGACCTGCCGGTGCCGGGGCAAAAGTATTCCTTCGGCGTGGTCAAGGCGGCTCAGGCGCGCGGCGATTTCCAGGTCCTGTCCGAGCGCGGACGCCGCGCGCTAAGGGTGCACCTGCCGGCCGATTTGAAGACGGGGCTGGCGAAACTGCGAGCTGCACTGCTGGAGGCCCTGGCCTGATCGGGCAGGTGGTCTCGATTTCGAGCTTATACTCCGTTCACGGCAGGAGAAATGATCATGCAACTCGGTATGGTTGGACTGGGACGAATGGGCGCCAACATGGTGCGCCGCTTGCTGAAAGCCGGTCACGAGTGCGTCGTCTACGATATGAATCCGGCACCCGGCAAGGAGCTGGAGGAAGAGGGGGCCAAAGCAGCCGCCTCGCTCACGGAGTTTGTTTCGTTGCTCGGCAAACCGCGCACGGCATGGATCATGCTGCCGGCCGGAGGTCCTACTTCCAGCACCATCCTCTCGCTGCGTGACCTGCTGGAGTCCGGAGACATCGTAATCGACGGTGGCAACACCTACTACAAGGACGACGTGGAGCACTCCAAGCTGCTCTGGGACAAAGGCGTGCATTTCGTCGACGTAGGTACGAGCGGCGGAGTGTGGGGGTTGCAGAGGGGTTACTGTCTGATGATCGGGGGCGAGAAGGACATCGTCGCTCACCTGGATCCCATTTTCAAGACGCTGGCTCCCGGGATGGGCGACATTCCCCGCACGCCAGGACGCGACAGCAAGCCGGGCACAGCCGAACAGGGATACCTCCATTGCGGCCCGGCCGGCGCCGGGCATTTTGTGAAGATGGTTCACAACGGTATCGAATACGGCATCATGCAGGCCTATGCCGAAGGATTCGACATTTTCAGGAACGCCGGTTCGGAAGCCCTGCCTGAAGGTTACAGGTACGAGCTCGATCTGGCCGACATCGCCGAGGTATGGCGCCGCGGCAGCGTAATCGGATCGTGGTTGCTGGATCTGACCGCCATGGCGCTGCTGGAAGATCCGCAACTCAGCCGGTTTACAGGCTACGTGCACGACTCCGGCGAGGGGCGCTGGACCATCAATGCGGCAATCGAGGAGGCGGTCCCGGCGGAGGTGCTGTCGGCAGCGCTCTACACCCGCTTCCGCTCGCGGGAAGATCACACCTTCGGCGAGAAGCTCCTGTCGGCTATGCGCTACAAGTTCGGCGGTCACGTGGAGCTGCCCTCCGGAGGCTAGGGCAGCACGGGCCACCTCAGCTTGGCTGAATGCGGATTTCAGGAGATCGATCATGTCCTCAGTAGAAACGCTCGCTCAACAGGTCGCCACCGGAGCCCGTACGGGCGACCCGTGTATTGTCGTTGTTTTCGGCGCCGCCGGCGATCTCACCAAGCGCAAGCTTTTTCCCGCCATCTACAATCTCCTGCGGGGCGACCTGCTCTCGGCCAATTTCGCCATCCTCGGAGTGGATCGTGAAGAGGCGACCGTCGAAAGTTTCCGCAACAAGATCGCTGCCGAGATCAAGCAGTTTGCCACGGTCGAGATCGAGCCGGACAAGTGGGATTGGATCGCCCAGCGCATTCATTACCTGCCTGGAGACTTTACGGCACCGGAGAGCTATAAGGCGCTGGCTGACCGGCTGCCAAAGATCGACGAAAAGCATGGTACGCAGGGGAACTTCATGTTCTACCTTGCCACCCCGCCGCGTTTCTTTTCGCCAATCGCCAGGCAACTTGGCACTGCAGGACTGACGCGGGAGGACGGCAACGCCTGGAGGCGGATAGTGATCGAAAAGCCGTTCGGGCGCGACCTGGCAAGCGCAGCAGCACTCAACCAGGAGCTGCAGTCGGTTATGAGCGAGACGCAGATATTCCGCATCGACCACTATCTGGGCAAGGAGACAGTTCAGAACATCATTGTCTTCCGCTTCGCCAACGGAATTTTCGAGCCGGTCTGGAACAACACCTGGATCGACAACGTTCAGATTACGGTGGCGGAGAGCGTGGGCGTGGAAGGCCGCGGCGGCTACTACGATCGGGCCGGGGCCTTGCGGGACATGGTTCAAAACCACATGTTCCAGTTGCTGGCGCTCACTGCTATGGAGCCGCCGGCGCGCTTTGCAGCCGATGCCATTCGCGACAGGAAAAAGGAAGTCCACCTGTCCATCCGCCCGTTCACCAGGCAGGACGTACTGGACAACGTGGTCCGCGGGCAATACGCAGCCGGCACGGTCGCCGGTAGAAGCGTCGCCGCTTATCGCGCGGAGCCTTCCGTGGCCGCGGATTCCGTTACGGAAACCTTTGTGGCACTCAAGATGTTCATCGACAACCAGCGCTGGTCCGGTGTGCCGTTTTACCTGAGAACCGGCAAAGCATTGCCTGCGCGAGTCAGCGAGATTGCCATTCAGTTCAAGCAGTCCCCTTATTCGGTGTTGCCCGAGGAATACCGCGCAAACGCCAGGCCGAGCTCGCTTGTCTTGCGTATCCAGCCGGATGAGGGGATCTTCCTGCACTTTGCCGCCAAGGAGCCTGGTGTCCTGCCCAAGCTGGACATGGTAGGCATGGACTTCTGCTACAGCCGCTACTTCGGCAAGGAAGCAAGCAGCGGCTACGAGACGCTGCTTTACGACTGTATGATCGGCGACCCCATGCTGTTTACGCGCGCCGACAATCTGGAGAAGTGCTGGAGCATCGTCGAGCCGGTGATCGGGACCTGGGAGGAACTTAAAGGAGAGCGGCTCTACCCTTACCCTGCCGGTACCTGGGGTCCGGACAAGGCCGACGAGTTGATTCGCCGCGACGGCCGTCAGTGGAGGAGGCTTACGGCATGATTCTGGCCGGTGACATCGGAGGCACGAAGAGCAATCTTGCCTACTTCGAGGTCCGGAAGCGTCGCCTGGAGCCGATCATTGAAGAGACGTTTCCAAGCCGCGCGTTCGCCAGCCTTCACGACCTGCTCGGCAAATTCATCTTCGAGCACCGGCTGAAGCTGGCACATGCTTGTTTGTCCATCGCCGGACCCGTTATAAACCAGCGTTGTCAGACAACCAATTTGCCCTGGGTCGTCGATGCCGAACGCCTGTCCGAGGAGCTGAACCTGCCTGTGATCTGGCTAATAAACGATCTGGAGGCCAACGCACACGGGATAGTCGAGCTCACGCCCGCTGACTTTGTTGTCCTCAATGAAGGCAGCGCGGAGCCGGAGGGCAACCAGGCAATCATCTCAGCCGGCACCGGTCTGGGCGAGGCAGGCATGTTCTGGGACGGAACCAGGCATATGCCGTTTGCCTGCGAGGGCGGGCACGCCGATTTTGCCCCCACTGATGCCGTGCAGATAGACCTTCTGCGTTATCTGATGAAAGAGCATGAGCACGTCAGCTACGAGCTGGTGTTGTCCGGGATGGGGCTCAACAACATTTACAGGTTCCTGCGCGACAGCGGGCGTTACGAGGAGCCGGCGTGGCTGGCCTCAGAGCTCGCGGAAAGCGACCCGGCAGCGACGATTTCGAGGGCAGCACTGGAAAAGACCAGTGATCTGTGCGAGCAGGCGCTCAGCATCTTTGTCACCATATACGGTGCCGAAACAGGCAACCTCGCCCTCAAAATGATGGCGCTGGGCGGGATCTTCGTGGGCGGCGGCATAGCACCCAAAATCATCGAGAAACTAAAAGAGCCGTTCTTCATGAAGGCGTTTGCTGGCAAGGGACGCATGCGTGAACTGGTGGAGTCAATGCCGGTCAAAGTGATCACAAACGAGAAAACCGCGCTGCTTGGCGCAGCGCGCTGCGCCATGTGGCAGATTGACAACTGACCCATGCCTGGAGGTGACATGATGCGTATCGCGATCGCCGCCGACCATGAGGGTTACCCCCTCAAGGAGGAACTGAAGCGGTTCCTTCAGGAGTTAGGACATGAAACTCACGACCTGGGCACTCACAGCACGGAATCAGTCGACTATCCCAGGTTCGCTGAAGCCGTGGGGCTCGAGCTGACGACAGGCAAGGCCGATCGCGGCATTCTCGTTTGCGGCAGCGGCGTCGGCGTAACGGTCGCCGCCAACAAGATTCCCGGCATTCGCTGCGGCATGTGCCACGATTATTACTCGGCCCACCAGTCGGTCGAGCACGACGACGCCAACGTGATTGCCCTGGGCAGCCGCGTGGTCGGAACTGCCGTAGCCAAGGAACTGGTTCAAGCCTTCCTCGATGCCCGGTTCAGCGGCCTAGAGCGCCATCGCCGCCGCCTTGACCAGATCCAAGAGATGGAAAGGCGATATTGCCGGGCGCTCGTGGGCGAGTCGGCTGAAAAGGCGTAAGGGAGAAAAGCGATGGCGGGAATAACTGCATTGTTCTTTGACATAGGCGGTGTGCTGCTCAGCAACGGCTGGGAGAAAGAGATGCGCAAGGAGGCAGCCGAAAAATTCGGTCTCAATGTTGACGAACTGGAGGCGGCTCACAAGCAAGTCGTCGCAGCTTTTGAAACGGGTCTTATCGACCTGCACGAATATCTCGGTCAGACCGTCTTCACGCAAGCACGCCCGTTTTCCCACGAAGAATTCGTAAAGTTCATGTTCGACCAGTCCCAGCCTCACGTCGAAACACTGGAGATCGTGGCCGAGCTGGCACGCTCGCGACAGTACCTGATGGCTACCCTAAACAATGAGTCGCTGGAGCTGAATATCCATCGGATCGAGAAGTTCCATCTGCGCGACTACTTCACAGCCTTTTTCAGCTCGTGCTTCCTGGGTGTGACAAAGCCGGAGGGCGACATATACCGCAAGGCGCTGCAAATCACCCAGCGCACGCCTGACGAATGCCTCGTCATCGACGATCGGGTAAGCAACCTGGAAACAGCCAGGCACCTGGGGATGCACACGATCCTTTACCAGGGAGCCGAGCAATTGAGACAGGAGCTGTATCGATGCGGAGTGACCGTTGATGCCTCCCGGAGCGCGGCAAATGCTTGAAAGGACATCTCCGCCGTCCAGGCAAGCGCTCCGGCGCCGGGAACGCTCCGGACTGATCGGCCCGGTGAGTTACAGCTGGGTGCTTGTTGTTGCTGCCGGCCTGGCGGTCTGCCTGCTGCTGGGCCATCCTTCATGGGCTTTTCTCGGCACCGACCTCGAGGAAGCGCAGAAGCAAGACTTTTTCACCTTCTTTCACCTGCTGGAAGCAGAAAGAGTCAAAGAGCCGTCGGGATTGACCATGGTCATATTCAAACCGCTCAAGTCCCCGAAGTTCAAGGAGCTGGCAACTGTCCATGCCACCATAGATGAGCGCGGAAAGGTCGTGGCAATGGATCTGGAGCTTCGAAGGTCTTTCATCGACGATAGAGTCAACGGCATCTTCGCCCGCGACATTGCCGGCAGCTTCATAAGTTCGGCGTCCGCCCCGGGAGATGCTCAAGCGGTCAAGGACCTGGTAAACGAAATCAAGTTCCCCAGGGACACACAGGGCATGACGATTTTGACCGCCG
>DATNRD010000347.1:0-12588 GCA_036703665.1 Candidatus Obscuribacterales bacterium | reverse complement strand
CCATCGGGCGCATCCTCTTTTTGCAAAACAAGCCGGATCAATCGCTTGCGCGCCTGCGCGCCGCCTGCAAGCTTGACCCAGGCTCGGCTGCCGCTCAATTCGAGCTGGGTGTGACCTGCCTTTCTACCGGCAAACTGGATGAGGCGTTGCAGGCGCTCACCCGTGCCGTGGAGCTGGAGCCGTCGCGCCCGCAGTATCACTACAAGCTCGCCCTGGCCAAGTTGAGCTCCGGGGCCGAAGAAGCCGCTCTCAACGAGTTCTCTCGCGTGCTCCAGCTCGACCCGAAAAACCTGGGGGCCCGCCTGGCGCTCACCAGGCGGCTCAGCGCCTCCGGGCTGGTGAGCGAAGCCATCGCCCAATGCCGCGCTGCTATAGCCATGAATCCCCACGACCCCGAACTGCACTACCAGCTTGGCATCCTTTACGAACGCGAGGGCAAACCCCAAAATGCAATCGAGGCCTTCCGGGAAGCTCTGAGGTTGAACCCCAGGGATGCTCGGTCGCTCAAAGAGTTAGCCTCCGTGTACGCGGCGCGCGAGGATTGGCCTAATGCCAAAGACTCTGCCCAGCGCTGGGCGGAGCTGGAACCGGACAACGTGGATGCGCACTTCATGCTGGCCTGGTGTGCGATGGCCAACCGCGACCTGAGCGAGGCTGCCGAGGCATACGCCCGGGCGCTCACGCTCGCCCCGAGAAATGCCGACCTTCACAACGCTCGCGGCCTCTTGCTAGAGGAGATGGGCAAACCGGCAGAAGCGGAGGCAGCATTTTGCCGAGCCCGGGAGCTGGTGCCCGAGCACCTGCCCGCCCAGTTGAACCTGGCCATGCTCTACCTCAATACCGACAGATTGGTCGAGGCTCAGGAGCTCGTGAAGAAACTGCTGGAGCAGCACGGCCAGGCACCACCGGTGATATCGATGCATGCCCTGGTCAATGCCAGAGGAGGAAACGCAACACTGGCCGAGACGGAAGCCCGCGCGGTACTCAAGGAGCGGAACGAAGACATCATAGCGCGCGTGGCGCTGGCCTGTGCTCTTGCCGCGCGCGGGGACATCGAGGGCCAGGTAAAGGAGCTTAAGGAGGCTCTCTCTTATGCGCCGGGCAGCGTTTTTGTGCTGAGCGAGCTGGCCGAAGCGCAGCTGGCCTCCGGTCGCTTCAAAGAGGCCGCCCAGCTTGCTCAGCAGGTGCTGCAGATTGCCCATGGGAGCCTCAAAGCCAAGAAGACGCTGGCGCTGGCCCTGGGCAAACAGGGAAACTGGGACGGCTCGCTGCTGCTTTTAAGAGAGGCGATCGTCCGCAAGCAGAAGGATGCCGGGTTGCGCTGCCAGCTGGCATATGCACTGGAGATGCGCGGTGATGCTGACGAGGCGCGCAAAGAGTACGAGAACGCCGCCAGGCTCGACCCTCGCTCTGCCGCGCCGCTGGTGGGTCTTTCCCGCCTGGCCCTTGCCGCCAACAAGAGTTCCCAGGCCCGCGCGTATGCTGAAAAGGCACTGGCACTTCAACCGGATGAGCCGACAGCGCTTTTGCTTCTGTCGGAGGCTCTCTACCGGAAAGGCAAATACGAAGCCAGCATTGAGGCCTGCAAGCAGGTGCTCGAAAACGACAAGGAAAATCGCCAGGGCATCTGTCTTATGGGACGCAATCTGTATCAGAAAAGAGACTGGGCGGGAGCCGCCGGCTATCTGAAAAAGAGCCTGGACGGCCCGACAGTGCCGCCGGATGATTGGCTCATGGCCGCCTCTGCCCTGGAGAAACTGAACGATCTGGCAGGCGCGCGCAAAATCCTCCAGACAGCCGTCGCCGCCTACCCTCGCAACCAGTCGCTGGCCGCCTCCCTGCAACGCGTCAGCCGCAAACTCCGTTGAGGCGATTTCCTCATTGGCAGCCGGGTAGATTCACGCCGCTTGAATCTGGTCTGCGGGCGGTTCTCTCTGGAAGCGACTGGCGCTACCCAATTGAGAAGAACAGCAACGGCCTCAACGTGCAAATCGGCAACGTCAGGTCTTGAGCATAACCTCATGTGACCGGCACAAGGGACTGGCGGTTCAATTCCGCGGCGGCGGCTTCGTCGACGAACCATGCCAGAGTGCCGGCGGCAGGCGCGATCATCTGAGCGGGCAGCACCACCTGCGGTGACTGGAGGACCGTGCTCAGCATGCGGCTCTTGTCGCCGCCGGCGACCATGAAGATGACGTTTTGCGCCTGGTTAATGGCGGGGAGAGTGAGGGTTATCCGGTAAGTGTTGAACTTGTCCACGAAGTTCGCCACGACAATGCGCTTGTTTTCCTGCAGCCCCTGCGATCCCGGGAAAAGCGAAGCCGTGTGCCCGTCCGGGCCCATGCCGAGCAGGATCAGATCAAAGCAGGGAAATTGACCGGCCTCCAGGTTGAAAAACCGTTTGATCTCCTCTTCATACCGCAAGGCGGCTCCTGCCGGGTCTCGATCCTGCCCGGATGTCGCGTGCACGTTGGCCTGTGGGATGGGGACCTTTAAGATGAGCGTATCGTTGACCATCTTGAAGTTGCTCTCCGTGCTGTCGTGGGCCACGCAGCGCTCGTCTCCCCAGAATAAATGGATCTGGTGCCATGGTACGGCATCTCTCCAGTCGGGCGTCGCCAGCAGGGAGTAAAGAGCCCTGGGAGTGGAGCCGCCGGACAGGGCAACGGTAAAGCGTCCATTACCTGCTGCTGCCTGGCGCGCAAGCTCCAGGAACCGCTCGGCCAGCCGCCTGGCCACATCGGATGCGTCTTTGCATATGTTGATCGTGGCCCTGCCCAGTTTAAAAGTATCCATGGCATCCTTACTCCAGCTCGTACAGCTCAGCGATTTCAGCGGCTACCGTGACAGCCTCCTCGAAGACCGAATCGAAGCCCAATATGTCCAGTTCCCTGTTGAGGAGGCGCGGCTCGCTTGATTCCGGTGCTGGCGCTATTAGCTTTTCACCAGCAGGCGCCTGCGGCGAAAGTACCTGCGGGCGGGCAGCAGTGGAGCGAATGGCAAGGACGCGCTTGCTGTCCAGTCCCTCCAGTTGGACGGTCATCTGCTTGCCGGTCGAAAAGCGAAATAGAAGCGCACGCAGCGAGCCCGGCCCTGGCTGGGCGGCGGGATGTGGGCTCCACGTCACCTCAATCTTGCGCTTGCGCCTGGCGAAGGTAAGCTGTATGCCACCGTCGGTGGTGTACTCCACGAAGACCGGCCTCCATCCCAGGCGGCTGCTCAGCCAGGCGGTGAGAAGGACGACCTGAGACTGCGCCTTATCGTCGTAGCTCACCTCGACACTGGCGATCTGCCCGAGATCCTCCACGGACAAGCCTGTTCCGGCCGAATCGAAGGCTGATGCTATGGCTTCGCGCCAGGCCGTAAGCCGCGTCCAGCTCAGATCCGATAGCCTTGGGAGGCCGCCCCTCTCGGCAAGACAGGCGGCGACGTCGCGCAGCCCCGACCATGGCGTACTCCAGCGCGCCGAATCGATCACCAGGCGGTCCACGGCAGGCAGAAAGGGGCTCATCGCCGCCCGGTCAAAGCTGGCGGCACGCCACCACAGGAAGACGGGCAGATCGGAGACCAAAAGCGGCAAGACCACGCTGGGCAGTTCCTGCACGCCTTCTCCCTGCCACCTTACGGTAATCTGCTCGCAACAAATCTGCTTTATCGCCCCCGGCACAGGCAAGTGGCAGCGCGCCGAAACCCATGCTTCCAGGCTGGCGCCCTGGCTCCGCCGTGAGATCGCCAGCAAGGCCCGGCAGGGATGGCTGACGCTGATTTCATCCAAAAGGTTGCCAGCAGTTGTCTCCGCGTCGTCGTCCGTGCTGTAGAGGATAAGATTGAGCGCGCAGGCACGCGAGACTGCCGGGCGCTGGGAATCCGGCTCGGCCGATTCAGCCGACTGCCAGAGCTGGCGCAGCTCGCGTTCGATTCCCGCCACATCCACCTGGGTGAGCTTGCCGGAGAGAAATTCCTCCGGGTAGGCTCTTTGCGCGACACTGCCTGGGCCAGTCATAAACGCCTCCAGGCAAAGCCATCGGCCTCGATGAGCCGGTCGCTGGCCGGCGGTCCCCACGAGCCGGCCGAGTAATCCGGGAAAGCCGGCGGCGGGCCCTGGTTCCAGGCCCTGAGCACCGGATCGATCAATGCCCAGGCGACCTCCACCTGATCGGTCCGGGCAAACAGCGAGGCGTCGCCCACCAGGCAATCGAGCAGGAGCCGCTCGTAAGCGCTCGGTGTCCGCACAGCGAAGGCAGTGCCGTAACGGAAATCCATGCTCAACCACCTTATCTGCGTGGTAGGCCCGGGCTGCTTGGTGGCGAACTTCAAGGAAATCCCTTCATCCGGCTGGATCTGAAGGACGAGCATATTCGGGCTTATCTGGTCGTCGCCTGCCGGATCACGGAAAAGCTTGTGCGGTGCCCGCCTGAACTGGATGGCGATTTCCGTGATGGACTTGCCCAGCCGCTTGCCGGAGCGAACATAGAACGGCACATCGGCCCAGCGCCAGTTGTCGATGAAGAGCTTCAAGGCCGAGAAAGTCTCCGTCCGGGACTCCGGTGAGACCTTAGGCTCCTGCCGGTAACCGGGCACCTTCTGTCCGAGGATCCAGCCGGGACCGTACTGCCCTCGTACGACTTGCTGATCCAGGTTGGCCGGGTTGAATGGTCTTATCGCCTTCAACACCTTCGTCCGTTCATCACGTGTCGCCTCGGCATCGAGCGAGATGGGCGGTTCCATGGCAACCAGCGAAACAAGCTGCAGCATGTGATTCTGCACCATGTCACGCAGGTTGCCGGCCTCCTCGTAATATGAACCGCGACCTTCGATGCCGATGCTTTCGGCGTTGGTGATCTGAATGTGCTCGATGTGCTGGCGGTTCCACAGGGGCTCGAAGATACCGTTGGCGAAGCGCAGCACCATGATGTTCTGCACGGTCTCCTTGCCCAGGTAGTGATCGATGCGAAATATCTGGTGCTCGCCAAAGACGCCGTGCAGCTCGTGATCGAGGGCCTGCGCTGATTGCAGATCGTGCCCGAACGGCTTCTCCACCACGATTCGTGGCCAGGGAGCCTGCTTGCCCGGCCGGCTGGCGGCAAGCCCGGCCGCGGACAGTCCGTGGATAACAGGAACGTAGAGGCTGGGTGCAATCGAAAGGTAAAAGATGTTGTTGCCCTGCGTGCCGTGCCGGCCGGCAAGCTCCGCCAGGAGCTCTGCCAGCGGCTGAAAAGCGTCCGGCCGGGCAAAATCTGCTGGAAGGTAATACAGGCAGGCGGCAAAGCGCCTCCACTCCTCGTCGGCCAGCGGCACGTCGGCGGCGAATTGGCGCATGGACTCCAGCATGGCGGCCCGGAACTGCTCGTGGCTCATGGCGGTCCTCGATTGGCCGACGATGCAGAAACCCTCCGGCAGAAGCCCCTGGATAAAGAGGGCATAGAGCGCCGGGATCAGCTTTCGCTTGGTCAGGTCGCCATGGGCGCCCATGATTACCATGGCGCACGGCTCGGCGGCGCGCTCGATCGTAAGCCCTTCACGCAGCGGGTTGACCAGCGTCGCCGCCTCGGTTACTGCAACAGGATTAGCTCTGGCGCTGTCGGACACTGCCTTTCCCTCCCGGATGTCTCCACAATTAAAAGCCCAGCGTATGCCTGGCTATGACATTAATCTTGCCGATCCCTTCACATTGATACAAAAATTGCCCGACAAACAAGCGCCAGCGCTTTCCTTCTCCCCATCTCCATTGGGCTATACTGGTTACACTGCCAGTGTTTGAGGGTTTTGCCGGGCTTTCCCTCCGGCGCGCGGAGCAAGACGATGGCTGTTTGTCCTGTATGTGGTACGGCGCCTCACAACGGTCCCTGCCCGCGTGCGGCAGCTCCGCAGCACGCTGCCAACATCGTTTTGCAGGGCCGCTACGAGCTCATCGGCTTGCTCGGGCAGGGCGGCATGGGCACAGTCTACATGGCGCGCGATCTGCGCCTGCACAACCGCCCCTGTGTGGTCAAGAAACTGCGTGACGACTTCTACAGGGAGGAGGACAAGCAGAAAGCCGTGGCGTTCTTCAAGCGGGAAGCCGGCGTGCTCAGCCAGCTGCAGCATCACAACATCGTTCACATCCTGGACTATTTCGAGGAGAACTACGACTACTTCCTGGTTATGGATTATGTGGAGGGCCGCGACCTCTACAACATCCTCAAGGAGAGAGGCGAGCCCTTCTCGGAAGATCAGGTGCTGGACTGGGCGGAGCAGATCTGCGATGTGCTGGAGTATCTTCATGAGCACGAGCCGCCGGTCATTTACCGCGATCTCAAGCCGAGCAACGTGATGATCGATGTCAAAGGGCGGGTGAAGCTGGTGGACTTCGGCATCGCCAGGCCCTACGAAGACAATACAGATCACACGCACGTGGTTTCAGCCGGTTACTCGCCGCCCGAGCAATACTGGGGTGCTGCCGATGTCAGGTCGGACATTTATGCTCTGGGGGCCACGATGTTCTTCCTGCTCACCGGCAGCGAGCCGGTGGCTCTGCATCCGTGTCATCCGCTGTCTGTCAACCCGGCTGTGTCCGAGCACACCAACATGGTGGTTTACAAGGCCACGGCTCAGGATCCCGACGAGCGATATCAGTCAGCCAAAGAGATGAGAGCAGCCCTGCGCAGCCGGTCCGAGGACAAGCCGGTGCCGGCGCGCAGCCGCGCGCGGGATTTGCTCGTGCTTTTAGGCATCGTCCTGGTTGCCGGCGCGGCCTTCCTGGCGCTTATCAAGCTGGACGAATCGCTGCGCGCCAAGTCGGAGCAGCTCAAAGCAACCGAGGCGATCATCAGCCGCCACAACAAGGAAAAGACGGAGCTGACCAAGAAGCTGGACGCTTACACAAGGGCCGTTCAGGCGCAGGAGCAGGCGGTACTGGAGTGGCGCGAGCAGGCTCGCAGCAAGCCTCACGCACCGCCGCCCGTTGCCCGCTCGGCTGTGGCAGCCCAGGTGACAAGCGAGGCGCTGCTTACGGATCCAGAAGGCCTAGCCTCATTGCAGGATGACAGCCAGAGCTCCGGTCTCAGCCCGCCTGCCTGGGGCGACGACTGAGGCTGCCTAAAGGCCTCACCCAGGAATTTCGTAAGTGTTCAGTGCCGAGCATTCACACCTGTCAATCTCTTACGCAGCCTCGACTTGTCATTCTGAAGCGCAGCGAAGAATCCCAGCTTCATAACGCAGCCAGTCACTCTACCTGGGATTCTTCGTCGCTTCGCTCCTCTGAATGACAATTCACTTGGCTTGACTGGTGTCATTCTGAGGAGGCCCATTCCTTGTCTGTCATTCTGAGGAGCTCCACAGGGGCGACGAAGAATCCCATACGGCGGCGCGTCCCGGTCAGAGATTCTTCGCCTCGCCTTGCTCTTAGAATGACATTCCGGAGACATCCTTGAGTGAATCCTTACGGAATTTCGTCGTCAGACTGAACGTTCACCACCTTCACACCACGCCCGTCGAGAAAGTCGACCACGTCCTGACCGTGACTGCCGAGCGGCCACAAAGGGACCTCCATATCACAGTAGGGCGAGTGCAGGATGATGCTTGCCGAGTCCTGGAAAGGGTAGTACTCCGCGTATTTGACGTCGTCGAGCAGGACCATCTGCGTCGACTTGCGCTTGTTGAGACGATCCGTTACCGACAGCACGGCCTCCGACTCGCTCAACTCGAAGCGGTACTCACGAAAGGCTTCGCTCACCATCTTGTAGCTGACTAATCCCAGGTATACCGCAAACAAGACCGTCGATAAGGAAAGAATTACCGTCCACAACGGATTGAAGGGAAAGACGCAAGCTGCCACAACCAGCCACAAGGCAACAAAGATCCAGCCGAAGGCGAGGATGACTACCATGGGCATAAGACCGATTCGGTTCCAGTATGGCCCCGAAATCAGCGTCATTCGGCAACGACTTGCCACTGTGCCCATTGAAGGATCCTCCGGGCCGGCTATCTTTTATTTTGACAGAAGTTTTAAAGAGGGGGCTCATGTCCCGAAGATCATCAAAACCAGCGTAAAGGTGCCGCTGTTCCACAAGCCGTGGGCGATTAGCGCAGGCAAGAGGCTCCTGGTGCGCTCGTACACGAAACCAAACAACCATCCCAGGCAAAACAGCGGCACCACGGCGCCTGCGTCCATGTGGACGGCTGCGAACAGCGCCGCACTGGCGAAAAGCGACGTACCCACACCGAGATTCTTTCTCAAGGTCCGGTAAAGAAAGCCCCTGAACAACGTCTCTTCAACAAACGGCGCCAGCACTCCCAGCGTGACGTAGAAAAGAACCGTGGCCAGTACATTCGATGAGCGGGCCGCTTCCAGAACCAGAGCAATAATCGGGTTGCTCGAGCCCTGCGCGCCCAGAAACCGCGAGGCCAAAAGATATGCGAATATGACGATGGGCACGGCCGCGCACCAGGTGCCGATGCCCGCTAGAGTCAATCTTATCGGTCCCAGCGAGCCGGAGCGGCTGCGCAGCCTTATGGCCTGGAAAAGCCCCAGACCATAAGGGCGGAAGGCCAGCAAGTAGGCGTACAGGACACCGGGCCCGTTGCTGATGAGATAGAGCGCGGCCGTGGAGATTGCCGCCACCAGAGCACCAGATGCAAGCAGCTTGTAGCTCTTGATGAATTCCTGAGTGAATCCGCCGATGAGAACCTGTGTGGCCATCCAGAAGACAAAGACCACATAGACCGTGCCTGCTGTCCACGGCACGGCCGAAGCACCGCCGGCCTGGTCTTCCGGATCGCCGAACTGCCTGGGCAGCGTGAACAACTGGACTATGATTACGACTATGCCAATCAGCGAGACAACTATGGCAATGGCCAACACCACAAGGAAGTTGGTCATAAGCCGGAACGATTTGTCCTCGATTTCCGCCTTCAGCTTCTCGTAGCGGCGCGTGTCCCCGGCCGTCTCGAACAAGCGCAAGCGCGTGGCGTCTCTATACCAACCAGGCGGCAGGCTCTTCTCCAGGACCCTCTCCAAGGTCCTCTCTTCTTCCGGGGAGACTTTGCCTTCTTGATAGATCGCCAGAAGCGCTTTGCCGGCAGCGCTGTCGGCCGGCTTGCTGCGCGACGCCAGCTCCTTTGCCACCTGCTTGAATTCGGGCTTGTGCTGCTCCTGGCCCGACTCGGCAAGCACGACCGCCAGTTTCATTTTCAAGACCGCGCTGTCCGGGCTCTTGCCTACCGACTCCTCGAGAATCTTTCTGGCGTCCTTATAGAAGGTTTGCTGGCGTTGGTCAGAAAGGTCTTTTTTGCTCCCCAGGGCAAACAGCGCTGACTTTGCCTCGAGCACCTGCATGGTACTGCCGAAGCGCAGCAAAAGCTCTGCCCGATCCGACTCGAGCACCGGCTCGGCCCTGGCCAGCCTGCCGCCTCTGGCGGTTGTGGCAATGAGCGAATGGACAACAAAGGCGCTGACCAGTATGACGAACGCCTGCCTTGCTCTTGTGCGTCCCTGCCCTGTCAGCAAGAGACTGAGAGCACCCACGAGCGCCAGGACGCCAATCCAGGTGATAAGGACGGGAGTCACTTGCCGGATCCGACTACCAGGTGTGTTCCGCCGCTTCCAGTATATCCATATGACAATGCGGGCAAGCGCACAACCGCTAAAATCGCCTCCAGCAGCGTTATTTGCGCTGTGGTTATTCTCCGTGCCCTACGTCGCCGCCGCCGGCAAAGTTGGCGCCGAACTCGCCCATCTCGCCGAAACCGCTGAACTCGCCGAAGTCGCCGAACCCTTCGTAGCCGCCGAACTGCGTGCCGGTGTCGTGCATGAAATCGCGGTCGAAATCGCTGGTGTAGTAGCCCGGGTCGGACTTGGGCACCTGATCCGTGTAATATCCCCAGGGAAAGCCGCGGGCCAGCTTGCGCCGCCTGAGAAAACGCGGCGCTTTGATAAAGCCGAGCGCCATCAGCACCCCTCCTGTAAAGAGCGCTTCGGCCAATAAGATGTTTCCCCACTGCAAAGCCATGGCGGCTCACCTGCTTGCCCGGGACGCTCTCACTGCCGGTGTACCGGCTGATGGCGCATATCCTGCCGAGCGCCGGGCATGCCGATCGTAGGCAACGGCGGACCGGCAGTCAAGGCTTTCAGTGGGAGAAATACTTATTCGGTCTCGGTCAGCAGTGCGACCTTTTGTTGACCGACGTTGCTGACCGACATACGCGGGCCCTGCGAGCGCCGGAAATTTTCTATGTACCGGCGGAGGGCCTCACGAATTAGATCTGATCGAGTACGGTGCTCGACCTGTGCGACGAAGTCGATTTGCTCTAACAGACCAGGGGGCAGAGCGACAAGCACTTTCTTAGGCATGCGCGATCCTTTATCCGATGACTAAGGGCGGGAGCTACAAGAAATGGTGCTAAACCCTCAAGTCAATAGACGGTCGCAAGTCAGTTCGTCTATCGCCGGTAGTTTGCGAAGATACAATCTACACTCCATCTGCTCCTTTTTAAAGGGCCCGCATAGCCGCAAACGCTCTAAATCGGCGAAACTAATATAAAAGGTTTTTCCCAATGGCCGGAATGCAGCTCCACCAAGACCTACATGCCATGCGGTTTTCGGAATGTCCATCAAATCTGCCTTTTCTCGGCATGATTGCTGTTTCAGGGCCGCGTATCACCAACGTCACCGCGTATGCGGATTCGCACAAAAATTGCAAGAGTCGGTAAAAGATGACCAACCAGGAAGGCAGCCAGTCACATAAGTTAACAGCCGGGATCAAAGCTGCCGGCTGTGCGGCAAAGATCAGCGCCAGCGAGCTGGATCAAATCGTTCGCGCTCTGTCAAGTCGATCCTGCCCGAATTTGCTCACAAGCATGGACAACTTCGAGGATGCGGCGGTCTACAAGATTGCTGACGACCTGGCGCTCGTGCAAACTGTCGACTTCTTCCCTCCTGTAGTAGACGACCCATTTGTGTTCGGTCGTATAGCGGCTGTCAATGCGCTCTCCGATGTATATGCAATGGGCGGCCGACCGGTGCTTGCCTTGAATGTCTTCTGCTTCCCTACCTGCGACTATCCGCTGGCGGTAGCTGCCGAGATCCTCAAAGGCGGTGCCGACGCCATAGCCGAAGCCGGAGCAGTGCTGGCGGGAGGGCATTCGATTCAGGGTCCTGAGCCAGTCTATGGTCTGGCGGTTACGGGATTCGTTCATCCGGACCGGATACTCACCAATGGTGGTGCCCGGGATGGCGACCTGCTGGTGCTTTGCAAACCTATAGGCACGGGCGTGGCATTGCTCGGGTACAAGGGGGGAGTACTATCGGAACCCGCAAGAAAGGCGCTCTTGGACAATCTCACATCACTCAATGCCAGCGCCCTTACGGTGGCGCTCGACCGGACGATTCATGCAGCTACTGACGTCACTGGATTCGGCCTTGTCGGGCATCTTCACGAGATGGCTTCGGCAAGCAATCTGGCCATCCTCCTCAGAGCGCACGCGGTGCCGCTCCTGCCTGAAGCTCATGGTCTGGCCGAGCAGGGTTTCGTTCCGGCAGGCGCCTACGCAAACAGAAAGGCATATGAAACTTGGGTATCCTTTATAGAAGAAGTCGATACGGCCCTTGCCGATCTCCTCTTCGATCCTCAGACCGCCGGCGGTCTTCTCTTTGCCACGGCACCTTCGGAAGCCCGTACCCTGCTGGAGGATCTCAGGCGGTCCGGCATTCATGCCAGCATCATAGGGGAATTCAAGCAAGGCAAGCCGGGGCTGGTGGAGGTGACCGCTCATGATAAGTAAAGTCGACCTGAGAGGGCTCGTTTGTCCCGAGCCCGTTCTGGCAACCAAGAAGCTCCTTGATGATCCTGAAGTCGAGCGCGTGGAGGCGCTGGTCGACGATGATGTTTGCGTCAACAACCTGCAGAGGCTCTCGCGCACATTCGGTGCTTGCACGCGTGTGCGCCAGCTGGACGGGTTCTTTGAAATCGTCATCGAGCGGGCAGGAAGGGAGGCTACCGCCCAAGAGCAGTCACAGGAACCATTGCCGGGCGAGCTTAAGGCGGAAACTCAAGGGCAAAAGGTAGGCACCGTCATCTTCCTGGCCAAAGACACGTTCGGAGACGG
This sequence comes from Candidatus Obscuribacterales bacterium, assembly GCA_036703665.1. GTDB lineage: Bacteria > Cyanobacteriota > Vampirovibrionia > Obscuribacterales > Obscuribacteraceae > DATNRD01. The sequence goes on along the minus strand of DATNRD010000347.1, from coordinate 504 downwards.
CGACCCGGAATTCAGCCGCACTCTCGTCAACCTGTTCCTGCAGACAGCGCTGGACTCCGGGCACAGGCCCCGGGCAATACTGATGGCCAATTCCGGAGTGAAGCTCATGGCTCCTGACTCGCAGGTCTTGAAAGTGCTGAACGACTTCAAGGAGCGCGGCTGCGAGGTGCTGGCCTGCGGTCTGTGCCTGGAGTTTTACGGCCTCAAGGACAAGGTGCCCAAAGAGCAGATCACAAACATGTTCGCCATCTGCGAGTATCTGTTCGCTGCCGACAAGGTGCTTCAGTTCTAACTTAAGCGCTCCGTCGCCTTGCAGCGGCTCCTCCGCGCGTCAACACGCTCGGCGGCCGACGGCTCCCCGCCGTCGTTGCCTCGCTGTACGCTGTGCCAGCGCCGGCTCCGTCGCCTTGCAGCGGCTCCTCCGCGCGTCAACACGCTCGGCGGCCGACGGCTCCCCGCCGCCGTTGCCTCTCTGTACGTCGTTGCTGGCTCTGTGGCTGCGTT
>DATNRD010000346.1:0-30061 GCA_036703665.1 Candidatus Obscuribacterales bacterium | reverse complement strand
AAGAGCCTTTGACCGCAGACAACCCCGGTGTGGAAAGGAAAGCGGCTGACCTCCCTGCCGGCGAAAAGGACGGTGGGCAGCTGCTTGAGGCGCCGCCCGCGCCGGCTCCTGATGGCAGCGGTAGCTCGCCCCTTGCGGCGCTTGGGAAAGCCAAGCCGCTGGGCGTTACCGGCGAAGCCGCCAAATCGGATTATGCCGCTGTGTCTCCCTCCGTTGAGCGACGCGACGCCGCAGCCGTTGAGTCTCCGGCCTCTCCGGTGGGCACTGCCGCCGCAGCTCGCCAGACCGTCTCCGCCTCTGAAATCGCAAAAGGGCTTACAGATCAATCATCTGCAGTCCGCCACAAGACAGCCAGGATCCTGGGCGATCATCTGACCAAGCTGAGCGACGCTGATTTCCTCGCCTGGAAGCAGGTGGCCGGCGAAGCCATCCTCATGGGCGATTTGCTCAAACGTCCCGACATAGCAGCGCTGCCGCCGTCGGTCCTCAAACGGTTCCTTTCAAAGATGGAAGTGCCGGCAAACGCTGAGCCGCCCGAGTGGGCGCAGGAGTTCGTCGAGAGGAGTCGCCTGGCCGCAGCCGAGCGGGAGCAGCAGTCCGGTCGCCCGCCGCGTCCGCCGCGCCTGCCCAGGGACACCATGCAAGACCGGCTGGCCATGTTGCAGAAGACCATGGACGCCTTCAAAGACGCTCCGGAAGTGGCGGCCAAGCTGGTAGCTTTGGGCGCTCAGGACAAGGCCGCTCTCGACGGCATACTGTTCAGCCTCGGCAATCCACGCTTCGGTGAGGCGTACAAGGCGCTGGTCAAGACCGTCGCTCCACACGTGGATTCAGTCGAGCCGCTCAAGTATCTCTTCCAGTTCATCAAGGATGGCGATGCCGATGGCGCTTTTGCGGCACTGCAGCATGCCCGACCGAAACCGAAGGTCACCGCCGAGGAGCTGGAAAGACGCGTGCTTGCCGAGCGGGAGCAGAAAGCGCAAAAGACGCTCGAGGAAATCGAATTAGAAATTCAGGCTGAAAAGGAACAGCTGAACGGCGAGTTCGACCCGGTGGAGGTGGCAGCCGAAGCTGAGGCTCAGTATCAGGCGCTCCAGAAATCGTTGCAGGGCGACGTCAAGGCCGAGGTTCAAAGGCGGTTCGAAATCGAGAACAAGTCCGTGCAGGATCAATGGCAAGCCATGCAAAAGCTGGTGCACGACATCATCACCGGCAACGTCCAGGCGCCCCGCCGCGATTTCGGCGGCCGTGGGCGGGACGGCGGCGACCGCCGCGGGCGTGGTCCCGGGCGCGGCGACCGCCAGCAGTAACTTGCCATTCAACGACCAGGGTGGGCGGCGGCTGCATTGCCCACCACGCGTTCGCAACGCGCAAACGGGGCCAGCGGGCTCGACCCCTGCAGCCTTCGTGGCGAACGCGCTCGTGCTCCACGGGCTCACGCAATGCTGTCACCTGAGGCTCTCTCTGAAGGGGCGGGACGCCCGCGCCCCCAGGGATTTCGAAGAGACGGCGCACGTGATGGAAGGATCGTGTAGGGGCGCCCCGCCGCGCCCGCATTGCTTGTGTGCCAGGCATGTTCACCAACTGGAGGTGAGAGTCCACGGGACCTACGGCCCCGGTCGTGCAATAGCAAGCGATGTGCTGGTCGCGGCACAGCAGCTGCGGCCGCCTGATATTTCACCCTGTTAAGCCGCCGCCGGCGCAAAGATTAAATTTCGCATTTTGCGATAGTTGGACCTTGTGCATCTATCGCATTTTGCGATAAGATCCGTCTGAAAGGGTCTGGGGATGATAATCGAAAACCGCCGAGCCATCGACAAATTCGTCGCCGAACACGCTGATGCCCGAGTCCCATTTGCTGAGTGGATCGAAAAGGTTGAGGCAGCCAAATGGACTAGCCTGGTTGACTTGAAAAAGACCTTCAATAGCGCTGACTATGTCAAAGGCCTGGTCGTCTTCAATGTCGGCGGCAACAATTTCAGAGTCGTGGCTGAGGTGGTTTATACCGAGCAACTGGTTCGCATAGCGAAGGTCGGCACGCACGCCGAATACGATGGGTGGCAACTATGACCACAGTTCATGCAAGCAAAGAATACCTGGCCCTTATTAAGCGCTTCCCACTGCGCCCAATTCGCGATGAGGAAATGCTCGATCTGGCCTCGGAGCTTTTCAGTGAGCTTGTGTTGAAGGCAGAGAGCCGTACGCCTGACGAAAGCGATTATCTGAGCATTCTCGGCAAGCTGATTCGAGAATACGAAGATGCGCATAAAGCCATGCCACCACGCATGACACCGCAGCGCGCACTTGAATCCTTGATGGAAGATAATCACCTGAGTCAATCAGAGCTGGCAAGGCAATTGGAAGCTCCACAATCAGTAATTTCCGAATTCCTGGCTGGCAAGCGTGGGTTGAGCAAAGCGCTCGTAATTAAACTGGCCGATTACTTCAAGGTTTCGCCAGAACTTTTCTTATCCTCGCAATCGAAGCAGTAACGAACAGAGAGAGCTGCGACGCAAGCAGCGCTCATTGTCCCGCGGGTCGCACGGGGAATCCATAGAAAACTCTGCACGGCACTTCTCGGTAGGGACCGAGGTCGAAGAGCTTCGCGTCGGGCCTTGTGCCTTCGTAGTTAACCAGGGTCTGTCTGTAATGCCCGTTGTAATCGGAGTGAACCTCGAGCGTCACGCAACAATTAAGCTCAGGCGCATACCATGCTTCCGTTGTACCAAGCCCCGTCAAGGAGCCGCCCTTGTAATGCCGGCACTCGTATCCGTTCACTTTCTCCTTGCCCTGATAGCTGGATACAAACTGGAGACTTGGTTCGGATACAAGCGCCGGTACGGTAAATGGAATCGGATGGTGCGGATTGATTAGCTCAGCATGGGCGCGAATACCCCTTGGCGGGTCCACATGCCAGGTTGCCCTGCTCACGCAATCGACGATCTTTATCCAGGGACCATTTTCGCCCCGATCGAACCTGATTTTGCCCTGCCCGTCGCACCTTACAAAGTCGATCCCCGGCTCTACCCGATTGGCAGGTGATTTGATATTGGCCGGATTGGCGAGCGGTTCAAGCTTGTAGGTTGCCGTAAATGGCTTGCATCCTGGCGGCTGCGGTTCCGGAGCGCGATGGAAAAACCACCAACCGCCTACCGAGGCAGCACCAACGATCAACACAAGGGCAATCCATTTCTTCACTTCACGGCGCTACCTGTCGAATTTCGTCGAGCACCTTGCGGTAGGCCTGGAAGGTGTGCTCATCGAAGAGTACGAAGCGAACTTCCTCTAGTGTGCCGTTCTCCTCGAGAAACTTCCGGACGGCGCCCAGGGCAACGTCGGCAGCCTTGTCGACCGGATAGCCGTATGCGCCTGTGCTGATGGAGGGGAACGCCACGCTTTTGCATTTTGCCTCGACCGCCAATCGCAGACTGTTGCGATAGGCGCTGGCGAGCGTCTCGGCCTCGCCCTTCGTGCCCCCGCGCCAGATTGGTCCGACAGTGTGAATTACGTGGCGCGCCGGCAGGTTGCCACCACTGGTGATGACCGCCTCGCCGGCCGGGCAGCCGTCCTTGTGCGTTGTCGCCCGAATTCTCTTGCACTCTTCCAAGATTACCGGCCCGCCAGCCCGGTGTATGGCGCCGTCGACCCCGCCCCCGCCCATTAGAGACGAATTGGCCGCATTGACGATCGCGTCAACGGCCTGCTTTGTAATATCGCCCCGCGCCAGCGTGACGAGGGTCTGATTGATTTTTTTCGAGACGTCTATCATTGCCTGGAACCTCCTTGTCAATGGTTCGGGTTCCCTCGAGCTGCAGGTAATTGTACGGGACTGCAGCCAATCTGCCTCTGCTATTTCGAGGCGCGGGCGACGACGCCGTAACGCATGACACATTCGAAACAGGGTCCGGCTACACCGTTGTTGCAGATCTTCTTGATGCGTGCCACCACGGCCTCGGCCTCTGAATTCCTTCCGAGTCTCCCCAATACCTGAGCATAGTGGCTGAGCGTCCAGAGCAAGCTGGCGCTTTCCTGACCCAGGGCCCGGCTGCGTGCATCGAGCACACGTTTGAAAAGCTGTGCAGCCTCTTTGTTCTTGCCCTGCAGCTGGCAGATCCAGGCCAGCCTCTCCGTGTCCCCGAGTACGTACCAGTTCTTTGCTCCGAACGTGGGTTCAGCAAGCGCGATCTGACGCCTGAGGAGCTGCTCCGCTCTAGCGAAGCGCTTTTGCTCGATGGCAAGTTCGCTAAGGCTTCTAAGCTCGGAGACCAGAAGCGAGTTGCCACGGCCGGGGTGCTTTTCCCTTATCTCGATTGCGCGCTGGAAGGCGGACTCAGCTTGTTTGGTCCGGCCGCGCCTGGCATGCAACTTGGCCAGCTCATGCCATGCTTCGGCGGCCAGCGGCGCCTGCGCGCCTGAATTCCGTTCGGCCTGAGCGAGCACCGGCTTTAGTGTTGCTTCGGCACGATCATACTTTTTCGTGGCTGTGTAAGTTGAACCCAGCTGTATAAGCACCCGGGCCGCCCGCTCCTCATCTCCTGGCGGCGTACGGTATATGGCCAGAGCCTTGTCGAGCAGCGGTTCTGCTTTGGCATAAAGTCCGGCATTTCTGTACGCCACCGCCAGTGGTAGCAAGAGATCGGCTACGGCCTTGCTGCTGGATCCGTGTGCCCGTTCGGCTTCAGCCAGCAGCTTCTTGTATTTCGACTCAACCTGCTCGACCGCAGTGCACGGACACGGTTTGGCGACGGACGGAGGCGCCCCGTCACGCGCCAGGCCGGCGCCTCCCGTCAAGGTAATGATCAGAAATATGACTGCCAGGTACTTGTTCGTCACGGTCATACACTGCACCCAAACGCAGGCTTCTCGTAGCTTACCAGACCGGCGGTACGTGTTCAGTGAAGTGTGTAGGCGAATCCCCTGGGAGATTCGCGCGGGCGTCCCGCCTGCCCGCGCCCCCAGGTTAAGTTAACAGTATTTGGTGTCCCGCCCGCCCCGCGCGCGCTAGCGCGCCAGGTAGGCACGATGCGCAAAGCGCATCGGCTGTGCTGATCGCAGATGTCTAACGGCTGTCACTGAATATGCTCGACCGGCGGTCCGCACGGGCGTTGCAGCCGGCGTGCGATCCCACGAGTCCGCAAAGACCTCGCGCTCGGGGAAGGAGGGCGAGGTCTGCCTGCTTCTGGCGTCGGCAGTAAATCCACAACTAAAAGCATTTTGGGTAGGCGGTGCTAGATGCGAGTGGTTCGCTTTCCCTGGATTCCAGACTCGGTCAAAAGCAACGACCGGTTACGCAAGACGACCGCCTGCAACGATGAGCTTCCCGGGCCCGCCTTCCAGCATGCGTCGAGGGCAGATTGGATATAGCGCGCCGCCTGCTGCAAGGCGGCTTGTTTCTGTACACGGTCGGCTTGTCCGAGGGCCTCGAGAAAGCAGACGACCCCTAGATTGTCGAGGTCCGCCGCCGCCTGCGGGCAGCCCTCCCCGTAGGCGCGCTCCGCTATCGCCAGCGCCCGCCGGTAGTAGCGTTTCGCCTCGTCGAACTTTCCCCGGTCCCTTGCTATGCCTGCTGCCGCACGCAGACCGTCCAAAAGACCGGGATTGCCGACGCCAATCGAGCTTTCCCGACCGGTCAGGAACTGCCGAATGTGCGCATCGGCCAGGTCCAAGCGATTCAGCTGCCAGTAAGCCTGAGCCAGGCCCCAGTGCGACCGTTGCACAAGTTGCCCGTCGTGCTTATCCTTGGCGGATTTGAGATCCTCCGCCAGCGACTTTACCTGCGCCTGGATGCCGCGCCGCGTCGCCGCAGAGGTCCTGTCCTGGTCTATCCCGGAGGGCTCCATGGACCGCTCGAAACAAAGCACGACGGTCCACAAGACGGCAGTCGGGAGCAGAAGTTTCTTCCACATCAGACTCGTTGGCGCGCCCCCGTGCGATGTTACCCGAGCTCAACCTAAGATTATCCATCGTCCACCCACCTTATTCTCTTGATCGCTGGAGTACCCTCATGGTAGATTTGTTCCGGTTAATCTTTTGCAAAACCGCTTACTATTTCGGGGACTGTTAAGCGTGGGGGATAACCTCGGCACGGGTGAAAAATCTACCGGGGCTTTCGAGTCTCTGGCCGAGGCGCGCTGCCTGGGGCCCGGGGTCGGACGCCGGTTATGCGGCAACGTGACGGCGGAATTGCCGGTAGTCCTGCTGGTTTTGTTCATCTTTCTGGCGTTCCCCATGCTTAACCTGGCAACAAGCTCAGTGCGAGCCTATTTCCTCAGGAGCGCCGTCCTGCAGGCAGCTCACAATGCCGCCAAGGCCTGCACCTTTGCCACCAATGTGCCTGCCCAGGAAGGCGAACCACCCTGTTCTTCAGCGCTCAGCATTGCCAATAAGACTCTCGATGACTTTGCGGGCAGTTTTAAGGGCGTTGCTATTACCAACCGGGAAATCTCCATCGTTGTCCAGAACATAGCCAGTGGTTCCGAATCATCATCAACTTCGCCGCTCTCTACTGTCGATCCTGAGAAAAACCTTTACTACCTGGAGGTGAGCGTCGATGGGGAAGCCATGCCGCTAATACCCATGACCGGCACGATGGTGCCTCAGGTGCCTGGTTTGACCTCGGCCATGAAACTCAAGCTGTCAGGGCGTGAAATTTTCGAACAGACTGAAGGGCTGACGCAATGAGAGAAAGGAAAGCAGTACCTGGCGCTCCACGAAAGTCCGCCAGCGGAGACAACCTGCACAGCAGAACGGCCGGCGGTCAGATGATCATCGTGCTCGGCGCGGTCATTGCGCTTGTCATTATCCCCATGATAGGGCTATTTGTCTTTGAGCTGAATCGCTACCAGTTTGCCCAGCAAGCGCTGGCCAAGGCGTGTGACGCCGCTGCCCTGGCGGGCGGGGCCAAGCTCATTTCGGCTGAGGTCAATGCCGCCGCTGGCGACGCGCAGGCTCGGCGGACGCAGAAGCAAAGGCAGGCCATAGCCGCCGCGATCAACTTCATGAGGAAGCAGCGCATTCTGGGAGTGGATCTCGCCAACCTCCAGGACAATTCACCCAATCAACTCACGAGCACCGGGATGGGACCGAACGAGTGTCGGGTCACTGCCTACCCTGCCGACCCGGGGAGCAACTACGCACCGGTGGCTCTGGGCAATGAGAACGGCACTGCAATCAGGATCGACGCAGTTTTCACCGAGGTACCTTCATTTGTAAAACATGTTGGCATCAATCAGGTGCCGGTGTTCGCCACGGCCTCCTCCGGTGCTCCCCGCCTGGAGATTGTCTTGTGCCTGGATATGTCAGGCTCTATGGACGACTCGACCAGGATTTCGCTGGTGCGAAAGCAACTCAGGACAACACCCGAAGGAAACGCCGATTTCGCCGACAATCCACCGCCTCCCGCCCCCATGTATGCTAGCGACATCGAGGCGCAATGTGGACCCGAGCCGCCCGAGGTCAACGATCCCAACGCGCCCGGCTATCAGGAATGGCAGGACTGGAGCAGCTGCAAGAGCGCGGTTTGCCAGACCTACAACGACCAGAAGAATGCCTACGAGCAGGCCTACGATGCCACCAAGAGGAATCCCAACAATTTCTACTGGGATTATCCCGTAATCGCCAGCGGGCAGCTGCGCGCCGTTTTCGAGCGCAACGGTGTGACCTTCCTGCCCTCCGGCACGCAGATAAACGCGCTTCCGCACAAGCACTTGCAATTCACTAACCAGCCGTACACGCCCAAGAACTACCCGTTCCGCTACAATCCGGTGGATGCCGACAGCTGCAATGGCGGCAGTGGGTTCACCGATTTGGTAGTGAATCTGGACAGCAAGGTCGGCGCGCAACCCTGGCCGCCGGAGCAGCCGATCCTTACCAACAATGTGTTCGAGCCATCCTCGGGTCCGGACCCCGACGGTTTCAGCTTTGTCTCCATAGCTGATCTGGTGGAGGCGGCGCGCGGTACGGCTAATGCGAACGATGCGTGGGGAGCGTATAAGAACTCGACGCAGACGCAGTGGAACGCCTCTTTCGGCGGCGACAACAAGAGGCAGGCCTACGAGAAGGATGCGAAGTATTACGTCCAACCGGCCGCAACCGTGATTGATGCGGCAAAAGCGTTTATAGATGCGCTTGCCGACTCAGGGCGCAACATTAAGATGGGGGTGGCCGGGTACGATACGCAAGTGGTCGATTATGACACCCTGCCGGAGGATCCCAATGGCGCCGACAATCAATTCGAGAGGGCCGATGCGGTGAAGGTGAACGAGGAAGGTGTAGAAAGGCTCATTCCCCTCGTTGATCTCTACCCGCTCAGTAACCCTACCTACGTTGAATTCCTCAAGGGACGGCTGGACCTCATGTACTCCCTGAGGACGACGAATATGAACGCCGCGTTGCTGCAAGCAAAGAAAATGCTTGATAGACCGAACGCCCCTTCCCGAGGTGTAAAGAGATTGATTGTGCTGTTCTCGGATGGGCAGTTTACCGAGGACCCGCCTTTCGCGACGGCGACCGAGTGCGGGACCAAGAAAATTGCCATCAACACCATCGGGTTGGCCCAGAATGCGGACTTGCAGAGTTCTATGATGAATACGCTTACGTCCATCACAAACAACGCCGGCAACGGCGGTATCTTTCTTTCAGCCCCCAGCGCGCAGGAAGTGAAAAAAGCCTTCCTGATGCTGGCCAGACGCCTGGTTAAACTGCAGCAATGATGACTCGATCTCAACACACGAACGGCAACAGAACAACCGGTGCAGCCATAGTCGAACTGGCTTGCATTGCCATCGTGTTTGTCGTCTTTGCCTTGCTGTGTGTGGACGCAGCCGTGCTGATTATGGCCAGCAGCGTTCTTGACGAATCTGTGCGCGATGCAGGGCGAGCAGCCGCCGAGATGCAGACTTTGAGCGACGCGCAGAAGGCCGCTGATCGTGCAAAGGACAGACACGCCAAGAACAACCCTATGTTGAAGAATCTGGCGGTTCAGGTGACGAAGTATGAATCAGAGAGTGACGTCGGCTGCATAGACAGCACCAGCGGAACCACCGGCCTGACTGGTTGTCCTGGCGGGCAGATGTCCGGCACGCCGTCTGTGCAACTGAAAGCCAGTGTGGATGCGGTGGTGCCGGCCCCGATTCTGTTCTTCGGCGCCTCTTTCGGGCAGGGCGGGACGCTGCATTTCGAGCAGGTGGCGACGTTCCCCATCATCAACATCGCGCCGCCTACCACACTAGGGGTTTTCGATACGCCGCCGGCGCCGCAAACAACCGGCGGCGGTGGTGCTTATCCTTGCAAGGTGAGCCTGCCCAGCTGTGGCGCTGCCAATCCGAGCGGCGGGGGGACAGGCGGGCCGTCCACCACCACTACCACCACCGGCAGCAGCCCCCCTCCCGGCTAGCGCCGACGCAGTTCAGATAAACATCCCTGCGGGCGCGGCCGTCCTGCCCGCCTCAGGAGCCGGCCTGTTGCGCCTGCAGCATGCCTCTTGACCAGTGCTCAACGAGCAGGTCAATGCCCGGCACCAGCAAGACCGGGTAGACAACCCACAAGAGCGGCAGTCGTGCTGCCACCGCCCTTAGTGCTGCAGACCCGGACAACATCTGATCGGCCTGGCTGATACGGAGCGACGGGGGATTCTCAGTAGCTGCTCCGCTCTCCCCCTCCATCTCCACCAGCTCGACGGCGTCTAGCACGTTGAGCCTGCGTGTAAGCTCGGCCAGCTTGACCGCGCCCATGCTGTGTACGCAGAACGTGATCCGCACGGCTGGGCCGAACAGCGGCTTCAATCTCAACCGGAGCTTGTCCATCAGCCTGCTGAGATCCGCCGGGTCGACGAAAGTTATAAGCGCCGTGATCATTATGAACTGAAACTGGGGAATGTTCATCGACCAGTCCAGCCCGAGGTGAAACACCACCGCTGCAAGCAAGATGTAGTAGCGCACCTCTTTGAACCAGACCAGCGTCCACATGCAACCCTCGATGGCCAGCGTGTACCAGGTGAGCAGCCGGCATGTCCAGACATTGTCGAAGAGGAACGGCACGGGCAGGCGCTGGAATTGCTCGAGCCTGCTTGTGTAATAAACCGACAACCCATCCAGCCACTGGTCGCTGACGACTTTTGTCCAGAAGGCGTCGGCATAAACGACCGCCACGTTGAATTGCAGCAAACGCTGGGCCCAGGGGGCATGCACCCTGGAACCGACGCTCCTGGGGTCGCGGGCTATGGCCACCCGGATCAAATTGTCGACGGACAGCGCCTGCCCGCAGGGCGACAGGAAAAGAAGAAAGGCGGCGATGCGCAGGAAAGTGTCGCCGCTATGCAGAACGAACGGGTTACGGAAATAGAAGGATGTGAGACCGACGAAAACTATGAAGGCGCTCAGCCGGGTGCAAAGTCCGGCGGTCAGGCAAGCTGCGGCAAGCATGACCAGCAAAAAGAATGCGACAAGGAAGTTGTCGTCCGGCGGCAGCAGGAGCAGGGCATTGAGGGTCGGACCTTGTGCCCATTGCGTGGCCGATGTGGAGGACACGATGGCCTTGCTTCCGAAAAAGACCAGCAGGTTCGGCCACATGAGCAGCCCCCACTGCAGCATCAGCAAACCAAAAAAGATGCGATAGAGCGCGACAGGGGTTACGGGCCGGGGGGCAAACCAGACTTCATTCCACCAGTTCCAGAGCGCGCGCAGGGTCATTGCCTATCCTCGGGTCCGACCTGGTAGACGTAAATGGTTTTCGACTCGGGGCGGCGCTTGCGTCTCACTTCTACGCCCGGCGGAGGCGGAATGGGGACGGAGTGACATTGGAGCGAGACGAGCACCGGCGGATTCACCTGATCGGTGAATCGTCTGGCGACGAAGCGGGCAGCGTCGGGGCGGAGATAGCTGTAACGGTCGGGGATAAGGTTGTCGTGCCACCATTTACGCCATCGTTCTTCTTTGATTCTTTCCAAGAGGCCCAGTTGCTCCATTCTGGGAAACATCCAGACCGCGGTGGACCCGTCGCGCATGGTGACAGTGGCCGTCAAGACAGTATTGGTTTCGGGCGCGTACGGCGCGAACACCGCATAAGTCTGTGCCAGCCCCAGACCGGCCACATACTTGTAGATGGGCGTGAGCAGACGCTCTCTGGGAGGGCAGCCACCGGGCAGCAATATGAGTACGGTTGCTGCCATATAGAAGGCGATTGCCACTGAAAGGAAAGCCTTGCTCACAATGGTCCAGCCACCGGTGGGCATCGACATACTCAGCTCTCTACTCGTAAGGAGATAGCACCATGACCTTGTCCATGATCCGTTTCAACCGTGGATCCCGTTTGGCCAGCGCCGCAAGCCCCGGATCGAGCGTTCTGACTTTCGGGAAGAACTGGAAGGCTTGTCTGAGGAGTTTAGCGGCGTTAGCCTCATCGCCGGCCTGCAGAAGCTGGGCGGCCTTGCGGTACATCGGTTCCGCCTGAACCATGCCGTTGTTCAACGAGCGCGTCCACCAGGCGGTCGCCTCCAGCGTGTCGCCCTCTTTAAAGAGGATTGTCCCCAGCAACCTGCTTCCGGAGACGGACCGGGGCTGGAGCTTCAGGTAGCGCTCGACAAGGGCCTTTGCCCTGTCTGTGCGGCCAAGCTCGCATTCTGCCTGCGCGGCCACATATAGGACATCGTTGTGATGCGCTACGAACTGCTCGTCGTCCGGTAGCGAGCCTAGATGTTTAAGCGCCACGGCAGCGGGCTCTTTGAGCTTGAGGGATCTTTCCGCCATGGCATAACGAGCGAACCGGTCGGCAGGATCGATCTCGAGGATCCGCTCGTAGTCTCTTCTTGCGCTGTCCAGATCCTCGAAATGCAGGTTGGTGGCACAGCGTATGTAGAGGGTCTTCAGGTTGCGCGGGTCTTTATCAAGCGCTTGTTGCCACCACTGGTAGGCCTGCTGGAGCCGCCCCATGGCCAGGCTCGCCGAACCGTTTACCCTGAGGGCGTCAGCGTTCTTGACCAGGTCGAGCGACATGCGTGCCCATTTCATAGCATCTACAGGATTGCCAGAGGACAGTAGCTCCTCGGCCACGGCAGCCAGGCGGGCGGACAGCAGCTCTGGCGGTAGCGCTGTTCCGGATGCCGCGCGCAGAGGCGGTGGCGCGGCCACAGAATCCAGCAGCTTGCGGTTGTCGTTGCCGAAGAAGCTGCTCTCGTATGTCTTGCCGACGGCGTATTCCAGGTGATTCGTGTCGTCGATGTTGGGCGGGTGGCCGGCGGCCAGCCTGGCTATTCCCTGAGAATCAGCCTGGAAACGTCCGATCAAAGCATTGGAAGACTTCACGCCTACTCTGGACAGTTCGGACGCTATCGCCTTGTTGGCCAGCATCTTATCGAGTTTGTCCTGGTCAATGGTCAGCGGCGCGTCGCTTGCCAGCACAACCAGATTGCTGGGTGTGGCGGCCATGGCCAGCTGATAGGGAAAGGCGGAGCCCAAGGCCCCCAGAACAGAGCGCATGTTGTCCGGCGCCACCTCATTAGTCTGAAGCCACAAGGAGAATATGCCGCCCGGTTTGAGGCACGCGCGGCAGATCTTAAAATACTCGCTGGTGAAGAGGTTGCAGACGCCCGCTTGCCACGGATTCGATGGTTCGGAAATGAGCACGTCGAATTTTCTTTCCGTCGCCAACAGGTAGTTGCGCGCGTCGTTGTACTCCACTGTTACGCGCCGGTCATTTTCCGGGGCGTGGTTGACATGGTGAAAAAAGGGCGAAGCCTGAACTACTGATGGCTCGAGCTCTATCACGGTAATCGACTCCACCGGGAAGCGCGTGGTGGTACCGGCGGTGACACCGGTGCCCCAGCCGACTACGCCCACATCTTTTGCCTCCGGTTTGAGCATGAGCGGAAAGCCGGCCAGCAGGACCTGGACCGGCATATCACCTCCGTCCGAGCCGTCGATGTGACCGTTGGTCACCAGGGAGTGATGGACCTTGGATGCCGATTCCCAAACCGCGACGTTGGAAGAGCTGCCGTCCCGCCAGAAGACGACACGCCCGCGCTGATGCATGGTTTTTACGAAATCGTCGAACGACTTGAACTCCAGCGGCTCTGAGATGAGCTTGCGGCGCTCCGGTTGGGCGAATGAAAGAATGGTGCGGTCCCAGATGCCCGGTCTGAGCACAATCCACCCGATAAGCGCCAGGCAGGAAAGTATGCTTACGATCTTGACCCGGGTGCCAACCGTGCTCACCGGCACAAACAGGGCCGTACCGAGAAGAAAGTTTGTAACGGCTGCCGCGCAAATTGTCTTCTCGACGCCGATAAGCGGTATAAGCGCAAATCCTGCCGCGAAAGCCCCGACTATCGCTCCCAGAGTGTTGGCGGCATAAAGAGTGCCCACGGTGCCACCGACGCCGGCAATTTGCCTGGTGCATGCTTTGACGGCTATTGGGAAGGTCGCTCCGATACACGATGAGAGCGGCAGCAGAATCGTCCCTGCCAGCAGGAACCTGGCCAGCATGGCCGCATCGGGATTGTCGGGCAGAGCCGCGTTTATCTGCAGGTTCCACCAGGGCAGAAGGTTGAACTGGAAGAGCGCCAGGAAGGCGCACAGGAAAACGAGCATCTCCGTTATGGCAAACCAGGGCAGGGGCTGGCGCGTTCTATCGATCAGCCGCGCGCAGAGCAGGCTGCCGGCGAAGATGCCGATCAAGAAAGTGGAGAGCATGACCGTAAAGGCGTAGGTGCTGGAGCCGATAATCATGAGCAGGGCGCGCGTCCAGGCTACCTCGTAAACCATGGAGACTGCGCCGGACACCGCGAAAACCACAAATATCAAGCGGATTACCCCAGGCGCCTCCGCCGGCGTCTCGCCCTCTTTGGCACGCTGTGCCTCTTCCTGTTGAAGTTTTTCGGCGCCGGGCGCCATCGCCAGAACCAGAAGGAGAAGCACAAAGTTTATGCCTGCCGCCACCATGGTCGTGGCCCTCATGCCGATTTCCGGCAGGAGAATGAGTCCTGACCACAAAGCACCGCCGACGGCACCGGCTGTATTGACCGCGTACAGGGTGCCGACCCTGGCGCCCACCAGTTGCAGGCTGGTAGCCACGAACCTGGAAAGCAGCGGGAGCGTTGCGCCCATGCAGGCGGTCGGAACCAGAAGAATTGCGGAAGCCACGCCGAACCTGACCAGACTGGCCAGGAGGAAAGTAGGATGAGCCTCCTGCCAGACGAAGCGATAAAGCGGCAGCGCGCCCTCAAAAAGCAAGGGTGCAACCAGTGCCCAGATACCGATGGCGCCTTCCAAAACGCCGTACCAGAGCAACGGGCGCTTCACCCGGTCGGCCAGCTTGCCGGCCGCAAACGATCCCAGTGCCAGCCCGCCCATAAATACAGCCAGCACGGTGCTGGTCGCCAGCGTCGTCGAGCCGAAAACAAGGACAAGCAGGCGCGTCCATACCACTTGATAAATGAGGCTGCTGAATCCCGAGGCCAGAAACAGCGTGGCCACGAGCCAGAACTCCTTTCCAGCGGCGACCCGAGAAAACCCAGCGCTCGACTGCATTGGCGCTGCATCTGTCGAGACTGCTCCGGGATCGGGCGGGCTTGTCTGGCTCATGCGAGCCCTATTGTAACGTCAGTAAAGAGCAAAAGGGGATCGCACGCCACAAGATTCACGCGTTACCATCTCCGTTGAATCATCACCTGCCAGGGCTCACTGCAAGTGGTCCAACGCAGCAAGCAAACGAGCATGGTCGCTGCTGGCCGCAAGATTCAGGGCACGCGTTCTCGTCTGTCCGGCAAGGTCCCCGTCACGGTTGCCATTACCAGAATTCTGGCCATGACCGGACAACGCGCTTCATCTGCTCAACAACAGACAGTCGCCCCTGACTCACCTTCTACATTTTATGGCTGCATTTGTCGCCGAAATCAACATTAAGGACAGTAAGCCGCAGGTTCTCCGCGGGAACTCCTGCATGCTCACTATCTGTACATGCCCTTGATTGCCTGGCGGGTCAGGTGATTGGCTAACCGGTTAGCCACGCGGCCCACCGAGTATCCGGCGATGCCGATACCCATCGTGCCTGGACCGATGCCGCCCGGGCCGTAGGTTCGGAAGCCTACACCGGCGCCCGGAGCGTATCTGCCGAAGCCCTGGCCGAGCAGCCCGGCGCTGGCAGCCATCATCATCGGTACCGCCATGACGTTTGCGATCATCTCTTGCATGGACGGAACGGCGCCATCGACCGGCTCACCGACCGGCTCGCCAACCGCTTCGCCCACCGCTTCGCCGAATGCCGAGTCGTTCGCGGCCGGAAGCTGACCCTGCACCGGAACGGCAAAGCCTCCGCCGGCAGTCGGGTTGGAGAGGGAGCTGTCGCTGTATGGATTTGCGCCTGCGGCGCCGAAAGCAGCCGAATCTCCCACTATGTCTACCTGGCTGATGCCGCCGGTGAGCTCGCCTGCCGGCTCCCGAGCAAGCCGCGTCGGGGTCATGGTGGCGGAGCTGACTATCTCGGTTTCTCCAAAGGCGCCGGGTACGGCCAGGCGGGATTGATTCATGCGCTCGGCGTGTTTCTGGCGTGCTTGTGCCGCCAGCGCGCGATTGGAAGCTACCCAGTCCGGCTGTTTTGCAACCGGCTTAGCGGGCGGCAGTACGGGTGCGGCAACGGGCGCCTGAGGGCTGATTTGCTGCCCGAAAGCGGATTGGGGAGCGGCGGTCGATGAAGCAGCCCTGCCATGTATCCCAGCGGGCATGCCGCTGGTGGACATCCATGCCGACTGTCCCGTGCTGGCCGTTATGGCTGCGTGCTGATCCATCCCCTGTCCTGCTGCGGCTGAGCCCGGTGTGACCCAGGACGACTGTCCCAGAGTCTTTAGCCCGTTAGCCTGCGCGTCCCCGGTTTGTCCCGGGGTTATCCAGCCGGACTGGCCGAGCCCTTGAGCAAGAGCCGGAGCCCCTGTCTGGAGCAGAACCATCAGTGCCGCGAAAAGGGATCTTGTGGAAGAGGCGCAAAAAGTCATAGGAGGGCGAAGCTCCTTGGGCAAGCATCGGGAATCAAACCTGTGAGTGGATATTAGATGGCAGAGCCGCCCTAGTCAATGAAAAAGGGGGAGGATTACGAAGTCGCGGGGCTGGTTCTACGTGCTTGCGCGGTACTGCCGGCGCTCGGTGACCTTGCCGTAGTGGTTATACCGCTCCTCTTCCACGGTGCCGTCGGAGCTGGTCACCCGCTTGGCCGACAGAAACGGGCTCAGCCTGCCGAGGCTGTCGAGGTACTCGAGCTCGGAAACGGTCCAACTGCCGTCGCGGGCAATGTCACAAACATAGAAAGGCCGTCCGTACCTGTCGGTTATGCGCTCCTGCACGCGCCCGTCCGTGAATCTGGAGTGTATCCTGACCGTGCCGTCCGGGTGGGCCTGCTCGGTCTTCATGGTGCCGTCCGGCATAACGGTGTGCACAAGAGGCCAGTCAGGATAAAAGAGTGCCCGCAGAGGCGAAGGTTTGTCTAAGCTGGCTGCCGATGCAGGACGAGCTAGCTGAGGTTCGGGTAGGTCACCGGATCTGGTGGCTTTCAAGTCAGTTCTCTCCTGCCGTCTTGCCCTGCCGGCTTCCGTGGTTTCATTGTCGTAAGGGCGCGGGCGCTCCACAATTTCGAGCACGGGCAGTTTCGCCAGGCTTGCCGGTTCGCTTCGTCCGGCCGGCGCGCGCCCGGAGTAGTCCTGCGGTCCGCTCAATTCGCGCCAGTCGATTAACAGGCAAGCGTCCAGCGGAGGGCATTCCTCCTGCAGTCGTTGCCGCTGGTCGAGCAGCTGGCCAAAAGGATTTTTCTGCATGTGCGAGTTACCAAGCTAAAGGCCCGGGCCGAGCTATTAGCCTTCGCCATTCAGTGGGGATGAGCCTGTCTATTAAGCAATCGCTAGAATCTGGTGCGCGTTTGGTGCGCGGAACAAAATAATGCAATCGCTGTTCGTCAATGTCAAGAACATTTAATCTAGCGATTTACCTTTGTTAGATGCATCTGGTCTTTCCTGCTGGCCGACAAGGCAAGCGCGGCTGGTCTCCGCCCGGCTTTCCCATGGCGTGAAATTATCCGATATCGGATAACTTTCTGGTTTGTGGTTGCGCGCCCCGCCGGTGGAAGGCGACGGAGCGCTTAATTATGACCGCTTCATGTCCCGGAACATCACGATCGGCAACTGCGTTTGTTTCGACTGGTTCTTTGCTTCCCTGGCCGCTGCCAGCATAAGCCCCAGGTCGTTGCCGTCCTCCGGAATGCTGCTTACGCCGCCGGCCATCATCAGCGTCTTCATGTCGACGCTCTCGGCCAGCGGGGTCTTGAGCACCAGCTCCACCAGGCGCCGGGCGCTGACGGCTGCCGCAGCGCTGTTCGTGTTCGGCAGGAGCATGGCGTAATCGAATGTCTCATAATGTGCGAAAACATCCAGCGGCCGCTTGACGGCGTTGACACGCTTGGCCATCTCCCGGACAGCCGTGAGCGGTAACGGCTCTGGCGGCGCATCCGGCTCGGAGCGCCAGCGCAGCTCGACGATGATGAGGGAAAATGGCGCGCCGGTCGATTCGTAGCGGAAAAACTCCTGCTCCAGAAAGAAGAGGAATGCCGGATAAGTCATAAGTCCGGTCTCCGGACGCGACAGGTTCTTTATGACTCCCTGAATCGCACCCTTGTCTATGCCGATGGCCTCCAGCGGCGCCGCCCTGGTGACGATTGTGGGCGGCCGATCGGTGGCCACCACCAGCTGGCAGCTCAAGAGGTTGAACAGGACGGGTACCCAGTCAGTCTTCGGCATCGGGCGCCGGCGGAGAATCTCGAAAAGAGTGCTCTTGTTGTCGATGGATTGGTAGAACTGCTTCTGCATGTTCATATCCACCGGCGCGCCTTTAGAGGCGATCTGTTCGAACTCTTGCTCGGTTATGCTGGCGTGCTTGCGCAAAAGATAGGAATCCTGCGTAACGCCGGCTGAACGCAGGTAGTTGCTCTGATCGAGCAGCGTCACACCTTCCATCAGCAGGGCATCCAGACGCTTTGAAACGGTACGTTCGTGTGTTTTTTGCTCGGGGTAGAAATCGAACTGGCCTTCCTCCCAGGTGATCAGCTCCATCAGGGCGATTTCGCCGGTGATGTCGAGTGCCCTTGCATGAACCGGCGCACCGTCGTCGAAATAGACTTCGGCCGGGCCATTGGAGCTTTGTATGGCCAGGCGCCCCGTCATCTTGCTGATGGCTACCGACTGCAGAAGGCTGGGGACCTGCATGTTCTTCAGGTCGCCTTCCAGAGTCGCCTTTGCTTCGGCCCGCGGGTAATTGCCGCTGTCTAGCCCCGGGCCGGCGGCAGGCTGGGCCGGCGCGGAAAGCCCCGGCGGCACCTTTATGGCTACAAACGTGTCGGCCTGGCTTGTGGGCTGCATCACCGTGCCGGCCACCTCTCCGATTATCAGGCTGTAAACCAGCGGCACATCGCCGCTCACGTAGCTGAACGCCAGGGGAGCGTTGGGAACGTCTCCCTTGTAAAGCAGCCAGGCCGGCTCGCCGCCGCCCGCGTCGCACTTGACGGTCAGCATCCACGTGACAGTCCGGTCGGCTGATGTCCAGGGCATCTCAACGATGCGCCCGCGATTTCTCTGTGCCTGAGCCAGCAAGTAATGGATGTCGTCAATGCCCGGGCTCGCCGGCAATTTGGGCAGGCGGAGGGGGGGTGGTGCGGACTGTTTTTTTGGTCCGAACATACACGTCGGCAATGGGTACCTGAATCGGCTCAGAGGGCCTTTCTGCAATTCTACCCTCCTTGTACCTTCTTACCCCCGCCAGCTGGAAATTCAACCGGCCAATCGTATTGGGGCGCGTTGCCGGTTGCCCGGCGCCACCGTCGACTGGCTCGGCCGGCGAGCCGAGCTGCTTGCAGGCGAGTTGCGCCGGGCCACCTTGAGCACGGCTTAAGGGAGTTATCAAGCTGTGCCGCTATAATGCGCTTTGCCTGGCGGGAATCAAGGAGGCCAACTGGTGCATCCGGTCATTCAGCAGTGGGATCTCGGGCTTTTGCTCTGGGTGCGCTCGTGCCACAGCCAGCTGGCTGTCTGGGCTGCCTGGCTGGTTGCGTCGCTGTCTTGGAAAGGCGTAACCTGGTGGGTTATGGCGGCCGTATGCTGGGCCAGAGGCCGGCGGAGCCTGGCAGCCCAGTTCGTGCTTGCTTTGTTTACCGGGACCCTGGCAATAATCGCGCTCAAGGGCGTGGTGTCTCGCCCACGGCCAGACTTGTATGCTGCCCAGCAGTTGAATATCCCGATGCCGGAGCTGCTGCCGACGTTGCATTCCTTCCCTTCCGGGCACACGCTTCTGGCTGCCGCGATCATGGTTGTTCTGGTCAGTCGGTACCGTGACTGGCGGGGCTTGTCCGCGGTCGTGTTCGTAGGCCTTGTCGGGCTGGCACGTGTCTACCAGGGTATGCACTGGCCGACCGATATTATCGGCAGCGTGATACTGGGGATGGTGGCGGGGGCCGCGGCCCTGCAACTGTCCGGATTGCCTTTGCTGAAACGCTGCACTCAAGATCGCCAGAATCCGGCAATGCCTGCCGAGCACAGGCAGGAAAGGCAACCGGCCGGAGTTCCTTAGCGTCCGGCCTGGCAAGACAGCAGACCTGCCAGCTGACCCGCCGCCACGGAGGGCCGGCTAAAGCGAAGTGCAGCGAGGCAACGGCGCTCAGCGAAGGAGGCGAGGTTGGGAGCCTCCGGAGCTCAAGCGGATGCGCAGTCGCGCAGCGACGAAGCCCGCTGGCGTAGCCAGCGTCGGCCGCCGAGCGTGTTGACGCGCGGAGGAGGAGCCGGAGGCGACGACGGAGCGCTTATTTAAGGATACAAACCGCGCAGACGCTTGGCTTCGGCCAGGCGGCTCACACCTATACGCAGAGCGGACATGCGCGGGCGCAGTCCCGTGCGCGCGCACATGGCAAACACCTGGTCGCAGGCTTTGCCCATCAACTCTTCAAGGCGCTGGTTGACCTCCTGCTCTGACCAGAAGAACTGAATCAAGCCCTGCACCCACTCGAAGTAGCTGACGGTGACGCCGCCGGCATTCGCCAGGATATCCGGCACGACCAGGACACCCTTGTCGTGCAGGTACTGGTCGGCATCGGGGCTTGTCGGCCCGTTTGCTCCTTCGACGAGAATCTTGCAGTTGAGGCGGCTGACGTTGCCGCCGTGAATCTGGTTGCCGAGCGCAGCCGGTACGAGAATGTCGCACGGCAGCTCCAGCAGCTCGCTGTTCGTGACGGCATCGGCGTGCGGGAAACCCGGTACCTTGCCCATCTCCGAGACGTAAGCGAGCAGCCTCGGTATGTCCAGCCCCCCGGGGTTGTAGACACCCCCATGCACGTCGGAGACGCCAACGACCTTAAATCCGTGCTCATGGAGGAGCTTGGCGGCAACCGAGCCGACGTTGCCGAAGCCCTGAACGACAACGCTGGGAGCCTCGCTCGACAGGCCGAGGTGTTCGACCGCCCTGCGTACGCAGTAGGCGACACCACGCCCGGTGGCCTCGATGCGCCCGAACGAGCCGCCGATCGATACCGGCTTGCCGGTCACGACACTGGGTACGGTATGCCCCACGTTGATGCTGTAGGTGTCCATGATCCAGGCCATGGTCTGCTCGTTCGTGTACATGTCAGGAGCCGGTATGTCCTTATCCGGACCCAGCAAGTTGATGATCTCCGAGGTGTACCGGCGCGTCATGCGCTCCTGCTCGCCGGCGGACAGCTTCCAGGGATGGCAGCGAATTCCGCCTTTGGCCCCGCCGTACGGCAGTCCCATGAGCGCGCACTTCCAGGTCATCAGCATGGCCAGGGCCGATACCTCGCCCAGGCTGACCTCCGGATGGAAGCGAATTCCGCCCTTGGCCGGGCCAAGCGTGGTGTCGTGCTGGACGCGATAGCCCGTAAATGACCGGACGGTCCCGTCATCCATTCGGACCGGGACCGTCACAATCAGTGCTCGTTTTGGGTAGCGGAGACGTTCGTGTAGTTCTGGATCCAGTCCCATCTCCAGGGCGATTTCGTCGAGTTGGCGCTGGGCCATCAAGAAATGCTGCGTTTCGCACTCCATCGTCGGTCTGCCGACCGACTCCACGGCTGCCATGGTTAACCTCCCGGGCCCCTGCGGCCACCGAAATGTTGAGCTTTGTAGCAAAGCGTAACAGCATATTACACCAAGCGAATGTCTTGAGAACGGGTGCGGCTGATAATCCCGGTTAACTCTTTCAAAATGCGCTGTTCATCTTTTCTTAAGCGGTTGCCAAGCGCGGGTTTTGGATGTCAATGTGGAACCGCCTGCCTGCTCGTTCGTCTTGCGGTGAGGTGCCAGGATTTAAGCAGGCGAGCCACCGCTAACTATTGACGCAAACAGCGATGAATCTCGATGCAAGCAGCCGGCAGAGATGCCGGCCGGAGCCGGCACCGGGCAGTTTCGATCGCATAGATCTGCTTTGCGCCTGCGGACTGTCGCTCGTGTGCCTGGTCATGTTCTTCTGGGGGCTGGGGTCCTACGGCATCATCGATCCAGGCGACGGATACTTCTGCGAAGGCGCTCGCGAGATGATCGAGCTGGGCGACTACGTGAGGCCGCATCTCAATTACCAGGTCTATTTCTCGAAACCTATCCTCATATACTGGCTGATCGCCAGCGCCTACCATGTTTTCGGCATAAGCGAGTTTGCCGCCAGGTTCTGGCCTGCTGCACTGTCGACCGGGCTTGCCCTGTCGATCTACTGGCTGGGTCGTTGCGCGTTCAGCCGAAGAACCGGCTTGCTGGCTGGACTCGTGTTTGCTTCGTCACCGCTGGTGGTGACCTTCGCCAGGCTGTCGCTGGTCGATGCGCCGCTGACGTGCTTTGTCGGACTCTCCGTGATTGCGCTTCTGATGACCACCGTGCTTGGCAGTCGGCGCTGGTGGCCCGTGTTGTATATCGCCATGGGTCTGTCGATGTTGACGAAAGGCCCGGTAGGGGTTGTGCTTGTTGCCGGGGCGTTCGCTGTCTTTTTGTTTGTCCGCCGCCCCGGCCGCAGAACCTTGATCAGGCCCTTGCAGGGAGAACCCGGTCAGGTGTCCTTCTATCAGGAATTCAAGCCGTCGGTAATGTTCTACCTCAAGCGGCCTGTGGATACGTTCTTCAGCCCTGATCAGCTTGCCTTAGCTGGAACCGGGGGGCTAGAAGGCGTCCCGGGCGGACCGGCAGTCACGCCGCTTTACATTCTGGCCGGAAAGGGAGGGATAAAACCGCTGCTCGCCGTACACCGGGACCAACTAAAGCTAATCGACCGGAAGGGCCCGTGGCATTTGTTCCAGGCCGAAGGCTTGACGCTGCGCAAGCTGCCGACGCTGGAGGAGGCGTTCAGAAAACGCATGCAGATGACCAGCGGGAAATTCACCTGGGGCGCGCTTCCGTTTGCGGGCGGAAGCGCACGTCCGCTTATTTCCGGGTCGGAGCAGCCCCAATAGGAGCCCCCCTTCCCATGACAGCCCTGCCAGACATTGGTCGGCAGCCTGCGCGTTATCATTGATGACTGTTTGTGGGAGCCGATGACTCTGAACTTCTCCGCTATTCTCAACTGGCTGTTGGTCTTCCTGCCTGTCCCCTTGGTCGGGAAGCTGCTCGGCTGGCCGTCGCCTGTTATCTTCATCACCTGTTGCCTGGCGATTATTCCGCTGGCGGGTCTGATGGGAAAGGCCACCGAGTACCTGGCGGAAAGACTGGGAGAGGGACTGGGGGCTCTGCTGAATGCGACGTTCGGCAACGCATGCGAGCTTATCATTGCTCTGGCGGCCCTGCGCGCCGGGCTTGTGGATCTGGTCAAGGCATCGATAACCGGCTCGATCATCGGCAACATACTCCTGGTGCTGGGCGCGAGCATCCTGGCCGGCGGCTTGAAGTACGATGTCCAGACGTTCAACAGAACAGCCGCCACGACCTCTGCAACACTGCTGGCCCTGGCGGCAATCAGCCTGGCTGTGCCTGCCGTCTTTCATTTCGCCGCACCACGGGAGTCCGGCGTCAACGAGGAGGAGCTGGGCCTGGCGATTGCCATAGTTCTCTTTCTTACCTACCTGGCCAGCCTCGTTTTCAGCCTCAAGACCCACAGGCATCTCTATGTGCGCGAGATTGACACGGAAGCCGAAGCGGCCATCGGCGTCACCGGATGGGGCGTGGGCAAATCGCTGGCCATCCTGCTTATTTCGACCGTACTGGTGGCTGTTTTAAGCGAGCTGCTCGTGCATGAGGTGGAGCACTCGGCTCACCACCTGCACATGTCGCAGCTCTTCATAGGCGTAATCGTGGTGGCGATCATCGGCAACGCTGCCGAGCACAGCACGGCAATTCTCATGGCCATGAAAAACAAGATGGATCTGGCGATCAATATTGCCCTGGGCTCCGGCACGCAGATTGCCCTGTTCGTGGCTCCGCTGCTGGTCTTCGTCAGTTTCCTCATCGGCACCCCGATGAACCTGGCATTTACCCACTTCGAGGTGCTCTCCATCGTGGTTTCCGTGATCATCCTTGCCTATGTGGCGATGGACGGCGAGTGCAACTGGCTGGAAGGCGTCCAGCTCCTGGCCGTGTACACCATACTCGGTGCCGCCTTTTATTTTGCCTAGACGTTATGCACGTACAGAGACTTGACGGTGTTGAAGCAACGGTTGCCGGCTGGGGACGGTACCCGGTGGTACGCACGTATCTGAAAAGGCCTGAAAAGATAAGCGCGCTCACCGAGATCATCGCCAGTGCCGAGGATCGCAAGCTGCTGGCGCGCGGCGCCGGACGCAGCTACGGCGATGCCTCGCTCAATCCCGATGGACTCACGGTGTTGACCGAGCGCCTCAATCGCATGCTGTCCTTCGACCCGGACGAGGGCATTTTGCGCTGCGAGGCCGGCGTGACTCTGGCGGATGTCCTGGCCGTATTCGTTCCCCGGGGCTGGTTTCCATCTGTTACGCCGGGAACCAAGTACGTGACCGTCGGAGGACTCGTGGGTTGTGACGTGCACGGAAAGAATCACCACAAAGACGGCTCCCTCTCCCGACATCTGGGCAAACTCCGCATGACTGTAGCCTCGGGAGATGAGGTCGATTGCTCCGCAGCGCTCAACAAAGACCTCTTCTGGGCCACGGTCGGCGGCATGGGGCTGACCGGGGTGATTCTCGAGGCGGAGATGTCCCTTAGCCGGATCGAGACCGCTTACATAAAGGTCCGCAAGATCAAGTCCAGGGATCTGGACGAGACCATGGCGCTCTTCGAGGAGCACGACTCCAGGTATCGTTATTCGGTTGCCTGGGTCGATTGCCTGGCGGAGCGGGGCGGGCTCGGGCGCAGCATTCTCATGCTGGGCGATCACGCAAGGCTAGACGATCTCGATGCCCGCCGCCGGGAAAACCCTCTGTCTGTGACGCCTAAGACCAGGCTTTCGGTGCCTGCGGACATGCCGCCCGGCTTGCTCAATCGCTACTCGATGGGGCTGTTCAACGGACTGTATTACGCCGCTCAGCTGGCGGCCGACCAGCAGACCATTGTCGATTACGATTCTTACTTTTACCCGCTTGATGCCATTCTTCGCTGGAATAGGCTTTATGGAAAGAATGGCTTTGTTCAGTATCAATGCGTGATTCCGCCGGCGGAAAGCAAAAAGGCCCTTACCGAGCTGCTCTCCAGCTGCAGCCGCAGCGGGCGCGGCTCCTTTCTCTCGGTCCTCAAGCGTTTCGGCCAACAGGAAGGGTTGCTGAGCTTTCCCATGCCTGGCTACACGCTGACGCTGGATATGCCCGTCAGTCCAGGACTTTTCGATTTTCTCGACGAGCTGGATCGCATCGTGCTGAAATACGGCGGGCGGGTTTACCTGGCCAAGGATGCCAGATTGAAAGCAGCGACCATGAGGCAGATGTATCCGAACCTCGATCGCTGGCTGGCGGTAAAAGCCGCCGTCGATCCGGACAACGCCTTTTCATCGGCTCTGGCCAGGCGTCTGGAGCTCTGCCCGCGATGAAAGACAAGTCGGTCTTGATACTGGGCGCAACTTCGGCGGTGGCAAGGTCGCTGGCGGCGTGCTTTGCTCGGGAGGGCGCCAGACTGTATCTTGCCGGCCGCGACGCCTTCGAGGTCGAGCGCGTTGCGGCGGATCTCTCGGTGCGGTTCGGGGTTGAGGCCCGCTGGGGCCGCTTCGAGGCCACCGAATACGGTGCCCACCAGCAATTCTTCGACGAGGTTGTTGGCAGCATGGGCGGGCTCGATGCTGTAGTCAGCGCCATGGGCGAGCTGGGCGATCAGGGCCTGGCCGAGGCGGACTTCAATCATGCTCGCGCCATCATGGAATCCAACTACAACGGCCCCGCCTCCATCCTCACATATGCCGCCGGTTATCTCGAGAAGCGTGGCGGCGGGCTCATTATCGGTATCTCGTCCGTGGCCGGCGACCGGGGCCGGCGGAGCAACTACGTTTATGGCTCGGCTAAAGGGGCCTTCAGCCTTTTTCTCCAGGGGCTGCGCAACCGCCTGTCCGCTTGTGGCGTAAAGGTGATGACTGTCAAGCCCGGATTCATGGACACGAAAATGACCTTCGGGCGCACCGGCATGTTCCTGGTAGCCAAACCGGAAGACGTGGCCGAGACGATCTTCAAGGCAGCTGGCAGCGGGGTGGATGTCCTTTACGTCCCCTGGTTCTGGCGCTGGATCATGCTCATCATCAAGCTCATTCCGGAACCTGTCTTCAAGCGCATGAAACTATAGGGGCGCGCCCCTTCGTCCGCGAGCCGGTGGAGGCGGCCGGTCCCATTTCCAATTTACTTGTTGGAAATGGGTGGAGCACAATCGCAGCAGAGCGGTTCCGGTAGAAGGGTTGGACAACGGAACGGGCAGGCCGACACCTTCATCGGCAAGCCCGGCTTTACTCGGCAACCCGACACGAACAAGCGGCAACCGGCAATCCAGGAAGCCCACGCGGCATTGAGAGGGGGTCGTAACGGGTATGGAGCGATGATCATTATGACGGAAGCACCGAAAGGGCTAGTGGCTGTGAAGGCCTGTGTCAGGATGGCGGAATATGCGGCAGAAGAGGAAGATTACGAAGCAGCTGAAGCCTACTACCGGCGTGCAGTGGGTCTTGCCGAAAGCGAGTTCGGGCCTGAGAGCGCGGACGTGGCGCTCTGCCTTGTCCTGCTTGCTGACTTCTACGAGGACCAGGGACGTCATGAGGAGAGCGAGGACCTCTACCGCCGAGCGCTGGTCATGCAGCTGATGACGCTCGAGCCTCAGGATCCGGTCATCGGGATCACCATGAGAAACCTGGCCGAAGTTTGCGAGGCGCAAGGAGACTTCGACGAGGCGGACCATCTAAGAGTGGCTGCCAGAGAGCGGTTCTCTATACAACTCTCCTCTTTCAACCTGGATTCGAGCGCTCCTCCGCGCCTTTCCTGGTGAGCACACGTTTGACCAGCATGCGTGGCTCTTCAAGGCGGAACATCAGGCACACGCCTGCATAGACGAGCAGCCCCAGCGCACAGGAGCAGGCGACAGAAGCCAGCAGTCCGAGAAACTGAGCCGGGGCGAACAGCGATGCCAGGTGCCCCTGGCTCCCGTAGGCCACCAGACCGCAGGCTGCGGCAGCTGCCAGCATGACGCCTACCGGCTTGATCAGGCTCGTGAAGCCCAGCCCGCCAATCTTCTGCCGGAGCAGAAAACCGAGCAGCAAGAGATTGAAGACTGTCACAAGAGTGGTGGCCAGTGCGATGCCTCCTATGCCAAGCGGGCCGACGAGAAGCCAGTCCAGGACGAGATGGACGACGATGGCCACCAGGGCGACGTGATAAGGCGTCCGCGAGTCGTGATGGGCATAGAAGACCCTGGTGACGAGATCTCGCGCCACGTAGAAAAATATCGAGGGTACGAGAAAGACCAGCGCTGTTGTCACCAGTTGTCTCGACACCTCATTGAACTGCCCGCGCTCGAAGAGGACTTGAATGATCGGCCCCGGAACGGCAAGCAGCAGTGCCGCCATCGGTAGTGCCAGGAACCATAGGAAATTGAGTGCGCGCCTCAGCTCTGCTTTCAGGTCGTCAATGCGCTTTTCTGCGACTTGTTGCGTGAACCTGGGAAGGATGGGCACGAGCATGGCCGTGAGCAGAACGCCCAGAGGCAGTTGAATGAGCCTGTTGGCGTTGACGATGGCGGTCCAGGAGCCCTCGCGCAATTGCGAGGTGAAGAAGCTGTCGATGTAGATGTTGAGCTGGCCGATGGAGGTGCTGACCATCGCCGGCCAGAGCATGGCGGCGTAACTGTCGAGCCCGGGCTGCGCACGCGCGGATATGCCCCACTTAAGTGGTGACCTGGCCATTCCGGGCACCTGGGCGAGCATCTGGCCGATGGCCCCCACGAGCGTACCCATGGCCAGCGCCAGCCCGCCTGTGGTGTCAGCGAATCCCACCACGGCAACTATTATGGAAAGGCTGGCGATGGCAGGCGAAAGCGAGGGCCAGAAAAACTGCCCGTAGACGTTGAGAATACCGTAGGAGATGCCGACGACGCCGGCGATAACCACAAGCGGTAGCATGATTCTCAGTTGCCCCGTGGTTTCGTGCCAGAGCAGTTGGCGGTAGCTGTCCGTGTGTCCGGGAGCCGGCGCAATAAGCGAAACCAGAAACGGCGCAGCAAACCAGGCGACGATGCTCAGCGCCGCCAGCCCCAGGACGGTAAAAAGAAAGAGTTGTCCGACCAGTCTGCCGGTGCCCTCCTCATCCTTGAGCGGGGTGAGAATGGCCACGGTGGAGGAGTGAAAAGGTCCTCCCAGTCCCCCGAACAGTACCAGCACGTTGCCGGTGAGAAGATATGCGTAGTTGTAAGCGTCGGCCACCACAGAGGTCCCGAAGGCCTGGAGAACGACTATGTCTCTGGCCAGTCCGGCTACCTTGGAGAGAACGGTGAGTATTGCCACCAGTCCGAAGATCTTTGCCAGACCCGGACCGGAAGTCTTGTTAGTCACTCTTGGGGTCCCTGGCAGGGTTCTCGTCGGCATAAAGAACGGACGGGGCGACAAAGAGCCTGGTGCCGTGATTTCGCTTGTCGCTGGCATCGAGCGTGATCGGCTCCGTGGGCGGAATGCCCAGATAGCGAGCAGCCTCGACGCAAATGGCGTTGAACACCGGCCCGGCGATGGTGTTACCCCAGCGCCCGTCCGTCTGCGGGCTGTCTACCACGACCAGGCAGAGGAGCTGCGGGTTGTCCGCCGGCAGGAAGCCGATGAAGGAGGCAATGGTCTGCCCCGGGATGTAGCCGCGCCCGCCGGGATTGGGCTTCTGGGCCGTGCCCGTTTTGCCGGCCACTCTGTAACCGGGAACCTTGCCGGCCAGCTGCGTGCCGCGGGCGATGTTCTCGGCCAGCAAAGAGGCTACCATCCGGGCCGTCTCCAGGGAGACGGCCTGGCGCTTTTGCGGCTCGGTCCAGCGTTCCGTGACGCCGGTTCTCGGATCGTAGATTCGCCTGATGACGTGCGGTTGCAGCCAGGTGCCACCATTTGCGATGGCGCCGACCGCCGCCACCAGCTGTAATGGCGTGACGGCGACCGCCCCTTGCCCGAACCCCGTCGTCGCCTGATCGATCGGGCGCCAGTATTTGGCATCGAGGAGAAGCCCGGCTGATTCGCCATGCAGATCGATGCCGGTACGCTGCCCGATGCCGAAATCCCGGAGCCGGGCGTGGAACTGCTCCGGCTTCATGGCCAGACCGATTTGAGCTGACGCCACGTTGCTCGAGTGGATAAGCAGGTGCAGCAGGTCGATGTTGCCGTGCCCGCCCGGCTCGTGGTTGTGCAGGATGCGGTTGCCGACCTTAAGGCTGCCGCCGTCATAAAACACGCTGCTGGGGCGGATCGCGCCCGTGTCCAGTCCGCAGGCGACAGTGAGGATCTTGAAGGTTGACCCTGGCTGATAGACGTCCACCATCGACCAGTTCTTGGTCACCTCGTAGGGGTACTTGGAGTACTCATTGGGATCGTATCCGGGATAATTAGCCCAGGCGAGAATCTCGCCCGACATGGGATCGGTCAATATGGCAGTGCCGCGCAAGGCGTGGGAGTGCCGGCACATTGCAGCCAGCTCCTTTTCGGCCAGGTGCTGCAGGTAGTTGTCGATGGTGAGCTCGATCTGGCGCCCGAGCGGTGGCGTTATCTCCATGATGGGCGCCGTATCCGATACCAGTATGGGGCGCCCGTGACCGTCGAGCTGTGGCTTCTTGATGTTGCCCGTGTCCTTGAGAGAATCGTCCACTGCCTGTTCCACGCCGCCCTGTCCGAGCGTGTCCATGTTGACGTAGCCCAGGACGTGGGCAGCCAGCTTTCCTTCCGGATAGTGGCGGAAGGAGCGCGGCACGATGTCCACGCCGGGCCAATTGAGAGCCTGCAGCTCGTCGACCTCCTCACGCCCCAGGCAGCGTGCCACCGTTATCACCGGGTGACCGGCGGCAAAGAGTCGGCTCAGCTTGTCTGCGTCCGTGTGCGTGATCTGCGCCAGAGTACGGCAAGCGTCCTGGGAGCTCACCTTGATAAGTTGCGGGTGCACGTATACGTCGTAGCGCGTGGTGTCTATGGCCAGCGGCAGCCCGTGACGGTCCGTGATGGCGCCGCGATGCACGAGCAGCGTGCTCTGCTGACGCTGCAGTTTGGCCCTTTGTGTGAGCTCCGGCCCCTTGAGGATCTGCAGGTAGTAAAGCCGTCCGAATATGACCAGCAAGCCGGCAGCCAAAAGAAGCTGCCAGATGCGCAGCCGCCAGAGCGGCGATCGCGGCTGCCTTCCGCCTCTGTTGACATGACCGCTTACAGGTGATTGCGTAACCGGTCCAGGCATCTTGCCTCACTGGCCTGTCGGGGCGTCCCCGGGAGAACCATCGCTTCTCAGTAGCCGGCGATAAGCGGCAGGTGGTGCTTTTGAGGCTCGAAGCTGCCGAGCGGGATAGGCGCCACTTCCTTGACAATCAGCACCTGCTCGGGCACGCGCAGCCCGCAGCGGCCGAGCACGCTGTCCTGTATCCCCTGGAATGAGATGACGCGCAGAAGTT
>DATNRD010000345.1:0-5065 GCA_036703665.1 Candidatus Obscuribacterales bacterium | reverse complement strand
GGCTCGTCGATTATTCGGTCAACCCGCCGGCCGTGGTGATGGATTACTCCGTATATCCTCCTGTTCCCGTGTGCGAGCCTCAGACCGACCTCAACGACGACGGCGCCGTCAAGTGGATGAGCGACACGATCACCGGCATGAGCGACACGGTCTACATCTTCCACGATGGCTACGAAAACGCCGACGGCAAGGGGGCAGTGCTGTTCGACAGTGAAAAGGAGCTGGAAGACGTCATTCTCAAGGCCAAGCAAGATGGGCAGCTGCCAATCGTCATGGCCGTGCATACCGGACAGGAGCCCTTCTGGACGGACTCAGGCGGCGGATCGGCAGGCGGATCGGGGGGCTGGCATGTGGTGACGATCACCGATTATGACCCGAAGAGCCAGAAAGTGAGCATTGACAATCAGTGGGGATCGGAGGCCGATCACCTGGCCCTCGACGGCATTCCGCTCAGCGACTTGTATCTTGCCTCTCGCCCCTAGCACGTAAGATCTCGCTGGCGATTTCAATAATCCCTGTGCGGGCGGGGTTTATCCCCGCCCGTAGGAGGAGCTGAACCCTTCCCGTACACACAGAAAAGTTGCGTCCTCAAGCCGGTGCTTTGGAAGTGTGTGAAGCTGTCACTGGCTCCGGCTCGTCTGGAGCGGGGGCAAGCGTGAACAAGAACGTCGAGCCGGCGCCAGGTTGTGACTCGACCCAGATGGTGCCGCCGTGCTGCTCCACGATCTTTTTGCATATTGCCAATCCGATCCCGGTGCCTGGGTATCCCTTCCTTGTGTGCAGGCGTTTGAATATCGTGAAGATACGGTCTGCCTGTGCCATGTCTATGCCTATGCCGTTGTCACGGACACACACCTTCCACTTATCTTCGATCAGCTCTGCAGAGATGGAAACTTTGGGGGGGTCGTCTTTGCGGAACTTGATGGCGTTACCTACAAGGTTTTGAAAAAGCTGCACCAGCTGGGAGCGGTCAGCCAGCACAGTCGGTAGACGCCCATGAGAGACCACCGCGCTGTTTTCTTCGATGGCAACTTTTAGATTGGACCGGGCCTCCTCCACAACGTCATTGAGGTCTACACGTGTAAATTCTCTGCCGCGGGAATCTACACGCGCATATGCCAGCAGGTCGCTAATGAGCATCTGCATGCGCTTGGCTCCGTCCTGCGCCTTTTGGACGAGGGATTGGGCGTCCTTGTCAAGCGAATTGCCGTGGCGCCGCGTCAGGATATCGAGATATCCCGACACCGCTCTGAGCGGTTCCTGCAGATCGTGCGAGGCCACATAGGCGAACTGCTGCAGCTCGCTGTTGGAGCGGGCCAGCTCCTCGTTTACTCGCTGCAGCTCGGCCGTTCGCTCATGCAGTGTCTCCGCCATCTGATGGAACGACCGGTCCAGGTCGCCGATCTCATCGGTTGTTGCGAGCATGGGCAGTAGAGTTTGGGATCGGGCCAGCCGTCGGGTGTTGTTTAAGAGAACTTGTATGCCGCTGTTGATGCCCCTCATGAAGTAAAAGTACAGACCTGCTGCCAGCAAAATGCTGCCCACGATCCCGGCCGTTATCACACTCTTGATTGTGTCCTGCAAGTCTCGCGCCCGCTCGGTCAACTGGCGGGTCTGCTGCAAGAGCGGTTCCCTGAAATCCATGATGTTTGTTCTGAGCAGGTGAAAGCCCACCTGCAGCTGGCGAAAGGCGGACACTTTTCCAACGAGAACGGCAATCCTAGATCGGCCCAGGTCGCCACCGGCTTTCTCGAACTCATCCGCCACGGCAAGCAGGCTGTCGACCTGACGTTTGATCTTGGTAAGGCGCTTGAACTGCTCGGGGTCATCCTTCACAAGCTCGGATAACACCCCGTATTCGTAGTTGAGAGCGGATAATTCATGACCATAAGATTTGGTTGCCTCGGGAACGACGTGCACCTCGAACTTTGATGTGACCGCGTCCGTACACCACAGCCACATCTCATTGGCGTGGTAGATGATCTCTTTGGCATGCGCTTCCTTGTCCAGCGCTTGCCGGTATACGCTCTGCAAATTCCAGAGCGCAATGCCAAAGACCACCTCGAGCACCAGCGGCACGGCCACGAGAATCAATCCCTTGATGTAAATCTTTGGCTCGAATCTCACGAACAGTCGTTCTTTGTCAGCAGACGTCCAAAGAGATGCTGCGAGCACCGCTGGTGCCCGTCTATTATATCCTTAGACCATTTTGCAGCCGTTCGCTGGAGGGCCGATGGCGGGAGGTGGGTAAACTGATGAGTTGCGAGTACCGTCCAGACCTGTCACACATTCATCACGTCGGCTTTGGTGATTATTCGCTCAGTGCTGCCCCCGGCCTGCTCAAGCTACTGCGCCAGGCGAAGATCATCGGTGCGCAGGTAGTCGATCTGGGTTGCGGAAGCGGATTGTGGCTGCACGAACTTTGCCGGGAGGCGTACGATGTCGTTGGCATCGATGCCTCTGCGGCGATGCTGGAGATTGCCCGCAGAACCGCTCCGGATGCCCGGTTGCTGCACGGCTCGGTACTGGATGTCGAAATTCCACCCTGTGATGCCGTCACTGCCATAGGTGAAGTGTTGTGCTACATCACGGACGGTGCCGATGGCACGTCTGCGCTGGCGAAGGTGTTTAAGAAGGTGTCCGAGGCGTTGCCTGTGACGGGTCTCTTCATCTTTGATCTGCTGGTGAGCACCGCCGGCAAGCTGATGAACTATCGGACCTGGCGCGCAGGGCGGGACTGGGCGGTGCTTACTCAGGTGACGGAGGACCAGGACGGCGGCCTGCTGGTTCGAGACATCACCACATTTCGGCGCTGCGGGGAGCACTACCGAAAAGACCAGGAGTCTCACGTGCTGAGGGTCTACTCCCGCGCCGACGTCGAGCGCGAACTACGCCGTGCGGGCTTCTCGGTCCGCTGCTCGCGTTCAATTGGCGAGTTCCGGTTGCCGCCTCGCCGGATGGCGTTCGTGGCGCGAAAGCGGGAGTAGGCGAGCGAGGGTGGGAATCAGTACGGCAGTTCGAGCGGGCGGCTGCCGAACGCGTCAAGGACCGGTTCGCTCCCACCACATCCGGCCGTTGACGGGGGCCTCTTTTAGAAGTTTATTGAAGGGCGCCGGCTCCACGGCGGGGCGGGGCTGCCTGTCCGGAATGGGCGTGGCGCCGTGCTTCTACGGTCGCCATGACGTTGCCAGCGAATGGGAATACGCGGGCGGTAGACTAGAATTGGTTGCAGTTCCCAGGCGCAGGTCAAGGCGATGAGTAAGGACCGCGAGAAAGTCAAGTACGGAAATTGCTACCAGTTCGATCTCCCGGACGAGTGCCTCAATGCCGATGAAACGGCGCAGGTGATTGACGCCCTGCTCTTCGATATGAAAAGGGTGCCGCTGGGAGAAAGCTTCGTGCTCGATATCAGCATCGGTCCCGATCTTCCCGACAGCGCCACCTGGGAGGAGTTTTTAACTACGCGAAAGCGATTTCACAGAGCCGCCTTTGTCAGAGACAACGAGAAAATCAGCAAGGAAGACATTATCGATTTCCTCCGGCAGAACTTCGCCGACATGCTTACCCTGCCCCCGCCGAAGCTCAAGCGAATCAAGTAGATGCGTGCTGCGGCTGCACCACCGGCGGTGCAGGCGGGCATGGAGTGGTCCGGGATTCGGCGCACTTTAGTGTCAGCCGTTGCTGCGCTCTTCTTCCGGATCGCTCGGTTCGTCCGGATCCGGCCTTATGCCTTCAATCTTGAAGTCGGATGCCTTGAGTCCTTCCAGGAAATGCTTGAACTCTTCGTCCTCGGCTTGCTCTTTTTCCGTCTCCACAGTGATGCTTGCCTCTTTCATCACCGCCTCTGCCACGAAGATCGGTGCCTTTGCCCTGAGCGCCAGAGCAATTGCATCCGAGGGACGCGAGTCGATGGGCTTTTTTACTTCCAGCTTTGTCTTGGGATCTGTGAGCGTGAGCGTTATGGTTGCGAAGAACGTTCCGGATGTTAGCTCGTTGACCTCAACGCGCTCTACCTCGTAGCCCAACTCTTCAACCACGTTAAGAAGTAGGTCGTGCGTCATCGGACGCGGGGGCTTGACATTCTCGAGTGCTCTCAGGATTGCGTTGGCTTGCGCGACACCGATCCAGATAGGCAAAGCCCGCACGCCCGCCTCGTCTTTCAACAGCACGATTGGCTGCCCAGTTCGAGCATCCAGCCCCACCTCAGATACGAACATCGCAATCATGCTGCAATCCTTTCAGAGACGCCACGAGGACTCCTTTGCAAGTTAATTCCAGCCTATCATAGCCGGAGGCGCCGCGGCATCAGCAGGCAGCCGCAAAGACGGCGCCATGGCGGCTGTCGTGGCAGCCTGACAACCGCGAGAATTTGGATTAATGCGCTGTCTTTATGAGTCAGATATCTTAGTGCGCGTGCCTGAGCAGATCACAGCGGCATGTCGGCGGGTATCGGTTCCCGGTGTTGCGCGCCGGGAATCGTCTGTGGCTGCGCTCGGGACGCTGGGACGGATCTTGGTAATCTGGCTGATTGCAGCCGCGGTGCCGAATATTTTGGCTGGTTTGCCAGCACTGGGTGCGGCTCGCGACGTGCCTTACCGGGGACCGTTCACCGCTCCGCCAGAGCGGACCGCCGACTACACGTTGGGACAGGCGGTTTCGACGGCGCTCAGGAACTTCCCTTCGATAAAGACTGCCAGATTCAAGCTGAGGGCTGCGCAGGCTGATATCACCCTGGCAAAAACAGCCTACCTGCCCAATCTCGACCTGATGATGCAGGAGATGGTGGGCAGCAATAACGTGGTTGCCGGCACTATTCTTCCGCAGACAATCGATGTCATGCCCATTCAGTCAGGGCAAGAACGGCGCGGGTCGTCCTTTTCCGGACGGCTCATGAGCAACCAGGGAGCCAATTTCAACTGGCTTCTTTTCGATTTCGGGTTGAGGCGTGCCAATGTGGAACTGGCCAGGGCTCAGACGAGGGTGGAGCAGGCAGATTTGAGGTTGACCGAGCTGGATGTGGCGTTCGCAGCGGCAGATGCGTACCTGACCACGGTTGAGGCGGAGC
>DATNRD010000344.1:0-2378 GCA_036703665.1 Candidatus Obscuribacterales bacterium | reverse complement strand
GCCCCGGGAACGCACAGCACAACCTAGGCTGCAACCAGCGAAATTATGATGGACACGTGTCTCATCCCGGCAGCCGACCGACTTGTTACGAACACACAGGAACGTGCGCTTAAGAGCCGGTGCGCCGCAGGACTCTTGATAAGATTTGCCCCTGAAACTGCCGTCCCGCCAGGGGCCACTCGCGAGCCACACTGGAGAAAGTCGGCCGCGACCGTCTGCTGAAGGGTTCGGGCATGCCCTCTGGCGACGGTCTAGAATCTATTGGGAGGGAGTATGCCGCAAGACAAGAGCGCTGAACTGGAGTCCCTGCACAGAGCAGCCGAGCGCGGCGAAGTCGACGCGCAGTTCAATCTGGGCTGCATCTACCAGACCGGCGACGGAACCGCCCCCGACCCGGAACAGTCCGCCCGCTGGTTCCGCAAAGCTGCCGAGCAAGGCGACCGCGAGGCGCAGTTCAACCTGGGCGTCCTCTACCTGCTGGGCCAGGGCGTCGAGAAAAATGCCGACATAGCCTCCGGCTGGTTCCTCAGAGCCGCCCAGCAGGGCGACCGGGAAGCCCAGTTCAATCTCGCCTGCTTGTACGACACCGGGGAAGGGGTGCCTCAGGATCCCGAGCGGGCGGTGCACTGGTACAAGCGGTCGGCGGAGCTGGGGAAGGTCGAGGCGCAGTACAACCTCGGTCTCAAGTACTACAAGGGCGAGGGTGTGAAGCAGGACTTCGACATGGCCTTCCACTGGTTTCGCGAGGCAGCCTGGCGCGATTACGCCAGGGCTCAATTCAACATCGGGCTCATGTACCGTCACGGCAGCGGCGTCAAGCAAGATTTTGAGAAGGCCGCCAGCTGGCTGCGCAAGGCAGCCAGGGGGGGAGACGGGGAAGCGAAAGCCGAGCTGGATTCGCTCCTGGAACAAAAGCTCATTACTCCGGAGGGCGAGGAGTCTTAGCCAGAATGCCGACCTCACTATGACCGGCCATCTTGTAAGGGAACGGCGTTGGCTTGGGACCTTACAAAAGCAATTTCCCCAAAGCACAGCGTCGGTAAGAGGTTACACGTCCTGCACTGGCTGGGTGACCTGCCGCTGATTCAGGGTCCGATCAGCAGCAGCGGGCGATGCCGTCACCGGGGTCCACATCCGGACGGCCGGTAGATGCAACGACGGGCACGACCTCGGGAGCGCCTCGCTGCCTGCCTGCCCCTCCCAGCCAGGCGCGCACCGAGGCAACGACAATGAGCCCTACCAGCGTCATGAAGGCAAGACCCATGAAGGCGTCCAGCCTGTCGTTGAATATGAGCGTGTGCGTGGTGGCGATATCGGCCGGCGGTACCGACCCCCGTGCCATGTTGTCGCTCAGCATCTGCGCATGCGCCAGGAATCCCAGCTTCGGATCGCTGCTGAAGACCTTGAGCATGCCGGCCGTCATGGTGACTGACAGCAGCCAGGCAAGCGGGGCCAGGGTCACCCAGCAATACCTGGCCTTGCCCATGCGCACAATCACCGTAGTACCGACGCAGAGCGCCACCACCGCCAGCAGCTGATTGGCGATGCCGAACAACGGCCACAGGCTGTTTATGCCTCCCAGGGGATCGATGACACCCTGGTAGAGGAAGTATCCCCAGCCGGCAACGACCAGCGCCGAGCTCAAGATAATGCTCGGATACCAGCCTGTCCGCCCCAGCGGTTTCCAGATGAGGCCGAGGAAGTCTTGAATGAGGAAACGACCGACACGGGTTCCGGCATCGAGACAGGTCAGAATGAACAGTGCCTCGAACATGATGGCGAAGTGGTACCAGAAACCCATTTGCTGCGGACCGCCGGCAAACTGAGCAAAGATGTGCGCCATGCCCACCGCAAGCGTCGGGCCGCCACCGGTTCTAGACCAGAGCGTGGTCTCGCCGACGTCGGCCGCCAGCTTCTCCATCTCCTGCTGGGTAACCGGGTAACCCCAACCGCTAATCGTCGCCGCCGCCTGCACAGGAGTGTCGCCCACCACCCCCTGCGGGCTATTGAGCGCGAAATAAGTGCCGGGGGCAAGCACCGACGCGGCAATCACCGCCATCACCGCAACCGCAGCCTCGCAGAGCATACCGGCGTACCCGACCGGGCGGGCATGAGTTTCACGATAAATCATCTTGGGCGTGGTGCCGGAGGCCACCAGCGAATGGAAACCGGAGATGGCACCACAGGCGATGGTAATAAAGCAAAACGGGAAAATGTTGCCGGTGAAAAGCGGTCCCTGCCCGTTGACGAACACCGTCAGGGGCGGCATTTCCATGACGGGGCGAATGGCAGCGATGCCGGCTGCCAGAAGCACAATCGTGCCGATCTTCAAGAACGCGGACAGGTAGTCGCGCGGTGCCAGCAGCACCCACACCGGC
>DATNRD010000343.1:0-2998 GCA_036703665.1 Candidatus Obscuribacterales bacterium | reverse complement strand
CTGCCGTGGCCGGTTTGTCCTTCTGGTTGGGACATCAATTCTGGCCGTCGCCTCAGAGTGCCCTGGCGCCACCGCCAGCCGGGCAAATCGGCGCCGGGCCTCCGCCAGCCGGCAGACCAGGCGGCATCGGTCTGCCGCTGGGCGAAAACACCATTGCCGACATCGCCGTCGAAGCCAGCAAGTCTGTTGTCAACATTGATACGAGCACCAGCATAGTGCTGCCCGATGCGCCGTTCGGGTTCGATCTGCCGTTTAGAGAGTTCGAGTTCTTCTTCGGGCCCGGATTCAGGCTGGAGCCGCCCTCCGCTCCCCGTAAGTACGAGACGCGCGGGGCCGGGTCCGGAATCATCATCCGCTCCGATGGATACATTTTGACCAACAATCACGTAATCGGGAAGGCGGACAAAATCAAGGTTACGGTGGGCGACCACAAGAACAAGGTATATGACGGCAAGGTTGTAGGGCGCGACTCGTTTACAGATATCGCCCTGGTCAAAATCGATGCTCACGACCTGCCGGTGGCGCGCCTGGGAGCCAGCAAGGGCTTGCGCCCCGGAGACTGGGCGATTGCCATAGGCAACCCGCTCGGGCTCGATCACACCGTCACGCTCGGTATCATAAGCGCGCTCGGGCGCTCCCTCGGTGCGAATCAGAGCAACGTGGAGCTCATTCAGACGGACGCAGCCATCAATCCCGGCAATTCCGGCGGTCCTCTTCTTAACATCCACGGCGAGGTAATTGGCCTGAATACAGCCATTCGCGGTGATGCGCAGAACATAGGTTTCGCTATTCCCATAGACGTAGCCCGTGATGTCGCAAAACAGCTTCTCGAAAAGGGGACCATCACTCGTGCCTATCTCGGCATTTACATGCAGGATCTAAACGAACAGCTTGCCCGTTCGCTAGGTCTCGGACCGACAGCCCGTGGAGTTGTGGTCGTGCGCGTTGCCGCGGGCGGCCCAGCAGAGAGGGGCGGGCTTAAAGCGGGGGACGTCATCCAGAAGATAGACGGGACATCGGTCGAGGCGAGCAAGCAGGTTCAGCAGATCGTGCGCAGCCGTAAACCGGGTGAGTCTATCAACATCCTCGTGATAAGGGATGGGTCACTGCAGGCGCTGACGGTCAAAGTCGGGGACTATCCGGTCGAGCCTGCGGATAAATAGTTCCCCGACCACTTGTGCCGCTGGCAGCACTGCGCGACAAGAAGCTAAAATATTGACGCTTGCAGAGCGGAGGGATCTGGTAGATGACAGTCATCGTCAGCAAAGGTGAGCAGATTGCCCTGGTTATCGGCTTGATCCTGCTTGTCATCATCCTGGCAGCCAGTGCGCAGTATTTCGGCGCGCACTGACGGCTGATGGATACCGGACTGCTGGGAAAGGGGCTCATTTTGCTGGGCCTGCTCATGGCGTTGCTGGGAGCGACCTTCTTGATTGCACCTAAAATCCCTTTTCTCGGGCGGCTGCCCGGTGACTTCGCCTTCCAGTTGGGCAACGTAAAGGTATTTGCGCCGCTGGCAACTTGCCTGGTGCTCAGCCTGCTGCTGACGTGGCTGTTAAATTTGCTGTTTGCGCGGCGATAAACGCCTCGTTCCAGTACGAAAATCATCAGTACGGACGGGGTTTATCACCGCCCACGTAGGGACGCACCCCGCCCGCGCGATGATTGCACGGCGCAAGCGCCTGCACTACGGGATGTGGCACTGAGCCAGACCGCGCTTCTCCAGGTAGCGCTGGTGATACTCCTCTGCTCTGTAAAATCGCGGAGCCATCTTGATTTCGGTGACGATCCGGTCCTTGTAGCGACCGCTGCGCTCCAGCTTGTCTCTGGAAGCCTCGGCGGCCGCAAGCTGTTCGGGCGTGTGGCAGAAGATAACCGAACGGTATTGCCTGCCGATGTCGGGGCCCTGCCGGTTCAGCGTTGTCGGATTGTGCGTCTTCCAGAAGACGTCGAGAAGCTCTTCGTAAGATACTTTATCAGGATCGTAGTCTACCTCGACGACTTCGGCATGTCCGGTCGTATCAGTGCAAACGTCTTCGTACGTAGGGTTTTCCAGTGTGCCGCCGGCGTATCCTACGGCGGTGGAAACCACCCCCTTCAGGCGGCGGAAAGCAGCTTCGACTCCCCAGAAACAACCTGCTCCGAATGTAGCCTTTGCCATGGCGCTTCACCTCTTGCCATACTGCTTGCGGACCCACAAGGACCGGTCATGTCTCCTGGTTTATTCATCCAGATCGTGACAGCGAGCTTCCCTGGAGGCGCGGGCGTTCCGCCGCTGTCTCCCAATTTCTTAATCTACAAGACCGTGACGGGCAGTGTAAGCAATTGGTGTCCGAATGTGAACCGACGGATCACATGCCGGCAGTGAGTCCCCCATCAACCGGAATGATGGCGCCGTTGACGTAGCGGGCGTCGTCGGAACAGAGAAAGAGCACGACAGAAGCCACTTCTTCCGGCTCGCCGACACGCCTCATCGGAATATTGGCCCGCACGAAGTCCTCGAGTACTTCTTCACCTGTTCTTCCCTTGCGCGCGCCCACTTCGGCATTGAACCGCTCGCACAGTGGCGTGCGAATGCAGCCCGGGCAGATGCAATTGCAGCGAATTCCGGCGCCGCCGTAATCGAGCGCGATCGATCGCGTGAGATGGATGATCGCCGCTTTCGAGGCGCTGTAGGCCGCGCTCAGCTTGATTCCCCGGAGTCCGGCATCGGATGCGTTGTTGACGATGACACCGTGCCCGCTGCCCAGCATGGCAGACAGAGCGGCTCTGGTCATGAG
This sequence comes from Candidatus Obscuribacterales bacterium, assembly GCA_036703665.1. GTDB lineage: Bacteria > Cyanobacteriota > Vampirovibrionia > Obscuribacterales > Obscuribacteraceae > DATNRD01. The sequence goes on along the minus strand of DATNRD010000343.1, from coordinate 218 downwards.
AAACGTTCCTTTGAGATTGGTTTCGACGACCCTATCCCAGTCTTGCTCGGAAGTTTCCGCAAGCGGAGCGATAAACTCCATACCGGCGTTGTTGAAAAGGAAGTCCAGGCGCCCGAACTCCCGAGTGGCGGTAGACACGGACCTGTCGGCGTCGGCAGCCGACCCCACGTCCCCTGTGATTGCCAGCGCGCGCCCACCCGAGGCTCGAATCTCCGCGG
>DATNRD010000342.1:0-4428 GCA_036703665.1 Candidatus Obscuribacterales bacterium | reverse complement strand
AATCTCGATCAGCGCCTGCGTGAACACCTCCGAGTACGTCTTAGCCCTGGGCTTGGCAGGCACGGCAGGCTCGACCTTTTCCAGGCTGAACGCTGACACGCCGTGATACTTGATGGCGTCTTGCTCGGCCGGGGCATAGCCCTTCCCCTTCTGAGTAATGAGATGAAGAATCTGCGGCGCTTCCTTGTCCTTGACGCGCTTGAGCGCCTCGACAACAGCCGCGACATCGTGCCCGTCCACCGGTCCCGTGTAGTTTATCCCCAGTTTCTCAAAAACAATGCCGGGCGTGTCGAAACGCTCCTTGGCTTGTTGCTTGACGGCTGAGATGAGCTCCCAAATTCCCGGGCGCAGGTTGAACTGCTCGAGCTGATCCTCGATGAGATCCAGCCGCTGCTTGATGTCCCTGTAGAAGAACGTCTCCTTGATCCGCTTCATGTATTGCGAAAAGCCGCCGACGTTCTCGCTAATCGACATTTCGTTGTCGTTGAGCACGATAAGCAGGTTTTTCTGAATGTGCCCCAGGTGGTTGATCGCCTCCAGCGCCATGCCGCCCGTCAGCCCACCGTCGCCGATTACGGCGATTACCTTGTGGGCTTTGTCGAAGTGGTCACGCGCCACGGCCATTCCCAGCGCCAGCGAGACAGACGTGGAGCTGTGCCCGGCGATAAACGAGTCGTGCTCGCTCTCCAGCGGGTTGATGAAGCCGCTCAGCCCTTTGTATTGCCTGAGCGTGTCGAAGCGCTTGCGGCGCCCGGTAAGCATCTTGTGGACGTACACCTGATGACCGACGTCCCAAACAATCTTGTCCTCCGGGCTGTCGAAAACATAGTGCAGCGCCAGCGTAATCTCGACGATCCCCAGGTTGGATGCTAGATGTCCGCCTGTCCTCGAGACGCTGGTGATAATCGCGTGGCGAATTTCTTCAGCCAGAGCCTGAAGCTCTTGCGGCGAGAGTTGCTTCAAGTCCGAGGGGTGTGCGATTCCTTCCAGGAAGGAAGTCCGAAGGTCGACTGCTGTGGACATGACGGCCGGTCACCCATGGAAAGTTGGAGAGTCAATCATAGCAACCTGCCCCTTTTTGTAGCTTAAGTAATTGTCTGAAAGTTCCAACCGGCGCGCCATTGTGGCTTGCGGGTTTAACCAGAAATTAACAACAGGCGCCGCCCTGCCACCGGCTCGCTAGTCCGGCTTCCGGCGCCAGCTTCGGCTACACTAGGCTGAGGAGGAGCTTGTCGGGCTGTGCTCGTTGGAGTCTGGATGGCGAAGGTGATGGAACGGTTGTGGCGCCGGCAGGCGCAGTGGGCGCTTATGGCGGGCTTGTCTGCCTGTGCGTTTCTTGCCCTTGGGCCCTGCGCCCGTGCCGGCGAGCCGGAGCAGTCCGGAGCGACCCGCGCCGCCACTGCCGATTCGCAGCCGCCTGCGGTGCAGGCAGAGCAAGAGGAGCCCGAAACGAGCGGCAGCCCTAGCCAGGCCGGTGCCGGCGCAGCCGCAAATTCCAATCCGGACAAGAGTGCTCAACATCAAGAGGCGACTAAAGGGCAACCCGAGACGGCAACGAGCGAAGCCGCTCTGCCTGCAGCATCGCCGGGAGCGCTGCACAAGGTGCAGATGCGATTGTCCGGCTCGACCTGCCTGTCTTGCCTTATGGAGCTGGAAAAGAAGGTAAAGGCCGTTCGGGGGGTGAGCAAAGTCAAGATAGAACGCCCCGGCGAGGCTTACTTTGCCTATCGCGGTCCCCCTGTGGCGCCCTGGTCCGAAGCAACAATTACTTACGATCCGTCGCAGGTCACCCTGGAGGCAATCGTGGCTGTCATGAAAACGCAGGGCTACCACGCCTACAAGATCGTTCATAAAGCTGTGCGATGAGCGCTTGCCGGTGTTGTCCTTTGTCCCCCTCCAGGGCATGCCTGAAGAGATCTCTAAAAAAGTGTCCGCCGGCCTGGTGTGAGGCCGGCGGACGGGTCCGGGCGGAAGAAGGTCATTAACCGGTGGCTGTCTTCGAGTCGACGATCTTGTAGACGTGACCCTTGTATACAAGAATCACCTGGCGGCCGACAGCAAGATATTTCGAGATGCCCGGAACTTTGCGCATGAGGTCGAAATATTGCTGGCTGCCGAAGCTGATGATCTCAGGCTTGCCCGATTTGCCGTCGAAGGAGCTGTCGGTCCAGAAACCCTCTCTCAAGTAGAAGGTCTTGTCTTCGACCGCCTTGATGCCGGCATCCTTCTTGGCTTCCTTGTCGGCAGCTACCGTGGTCCACTGGAACTCGCGCACTGCCTTGGAGCGCGCTACCGCGGATTTCCCGGCGGGGGCGGCCGATGCCAGACCAAGCGCGATGGATTCGGACCGGGCGCCCTCGTCGCCGTAGATTGCGCCAGCGAACCCGCTGTCGGCCACGAAGGACTGCAGGCGCGTGGGCGGCAGGGCAGCAGCCGATCGGGAGATCCGGGGTCCGGCGTGCAAGCCGGCTCTTCCCATCGCGACGCCTCCACCGGAACCCTTCAGTGCGCCTGTAGCTGCCCCGGTGGACATGAACGCCTCGGGTGCGGCAGCGGACATCGGCGCTACTCCGCCAGCCACCCCGCCAAATCCCGTCACCTGTGCCGGAAGCGGCATGGGACGGCCATCGGCAAGGCGACGGTTCTCGCTGGGGTCGGTCACCAGGAAGGAGGTGTAGGCGGAGATGATGCCATACTTCTTGGACAGGGCGATGATTTCATCGACTACTTCACGGTTGTTGCCGTTCTCCTGGGCGACCTCGGTCAAATAGCCTATACGGCGCATCGCCCAGAGGCGCGGCAGGTAGGTATGACCAGTCTCTTCGCTGGCGAAGGAGAGCGGGAAGGAGTAGGCGCGCGCCACGCCATTCACCTTTCCGGTCAGGCGCACGACCGCCTTGCCAGCTCCTTTGTACTTGCCAATCAAAAGCGCTTGCGAGCCGGCGAAGATGTCCTTCACTTCACGAGGATATACGTCTTTGACCTGAATGCCTTCGTAAGCGATGTTCACATCACTGAGGACAGGGCTCTTGATCTTCTGGTAGAAGTTCGAGAGCGCTGTTTCCAGATCCTCATCCGGCTCCACGTATTGTGAAGTGCCATGGTTCTGTTCCGCCAGTTTGTTGAGCAGCTTCGTGTTGACATCGTAACCCACGCCGAAATCGAAGATGCGAATGTTCCGCGTGTTGGCGGCGGTCTTCAAGATTCTCGACACGTCGGTCTCACCGACCGTCGGCTCGCCGTCGGTCATGAACACCAGATATGCCGGTCTCTCGGAAGGCTGGCTCAGGAGTGTCTTGCCCGTGCGCAGCGCGTCACCGATGTTGGTGCCGCCCCTGGCCTCCAGTTCGTTGATGAAAGCAAGCGCCGCCTTCTTGTTCTCGGGTGTGGCCGCTACAAGACCGGAGCGGAATTTCTCGACGTCGGTGTTGAACTCGACGACGTTGAATCTGTCGCTGGCATTGAGCGCGTTCACCACGTACTTGAGCGCCTTCTTGCACTGTTCCATCTTCTCGCCTTGCATCGACCCGGAGGTGTCGGCAACAAGCACGATGTCCTTGCCGATAATTTGCTTTGTCTGCACTGGTGGCGTCAGCGTGAGCAGGAAGTACCCGTACTCGCCTTCGTTCTTGTGCGTAAGCAGGTTGGCGGCAAGCTCCTTGTCGGAGACGCTGTAATAGAGGACGAAGTCCTTATCGGGTACGGTGTTCTTTTCCAGAAGCGAGATCTTGGCGTGATGATCGTCGCTCCTGTTGGCGCTTATGCTGTGGCTCGGCGACCAGATCGTCCTTAAACCTTGCGAGCTGCCGAGCTTGACGTCGACCTTTATTTCATCTACCGCCTCCGACTGGTTCTCGGACTTGAGCGGAAAGCGATACTTGAGCATGCCGTTTTCCACGCGCAGCACCTGGGTGTATTCCAGCTCGACCTTCTTGGTGCCGTGTGCCGGAATCGGGAAGATGCGCGCTCGCACCGTCTTGTAATCGGCATATTCCAGCAGACCTGGATCAACCATGCGCCTTACGATCTCCTCGTATTGCTGCCGCGCCTCGTTGGCCTCGAGAATCTTTCCCTCAACCGGCTTACCGTCGATGTGAAGCGAAAACGAGCTGAAGGTGGTGTCCTCCGGGAGAGGGAAGAGGTAGGTGCCAGCCAGGTTCCTGTCCGTGTTGTTGTAGAAGGTCTGGCAGATGTAGGTTTTGGCCACCTGGTCGTTGATGTCCACCTTGATCGACTCGGATTGCAGGCTCAATCCCATGGAGACGTGGCCATGCAATACAGGCGGTGTGGGCGGGCGATGGACAGGCGGTCGCACCGGCGGTCGAACAGGGGGCCGAACTGGCGGGTGCGGCGGCCTTGGCAGCGGGGGAACGACCGGCGGTCTTATCGGGGGCATGAACGCAATTGCAGCTGTCGGAGCGCCGGCCA
>DATNRD010000341.1:0-13836 GCA_036703665.1 Candidatus Obscuribacterales bacterium | reverse complement strand
GAGGCGAACGACAGTACCTGCCCGCGCACGTAAAATCCCTCGCGCCAGGCAAGGTGAGCAGTAGAGAATGAATGAATTCCGGCGCCGGAACCGCCTATCTCGATCTTCCAGATGACCCGGTATCTTGTCAAGTCCGAGTATCATCGTTGCATCCGGGTGACACAACCGGGCCGGCCGCCTTCGCCACCACATGTGGTGGCTCACTGCCCATGTCCGCGCGCGTGATACCAGCCCGGACCGGATGACGCGGCTCGTTAAATGTGCATGGGGGCGGTGGCGCCACAGCTGGGAAGATGCCGGCGGGCCGACGTCGCACGTTCCGTCACGCCCGGGCACCGCTGCGCCCCGCGTCATGCACCACCCGCGGTGACTTAAATCTCGTACTGCGCTTGAGTCGCAGGCTCGGCACCGGCCACGCAAACGCGATTGCGCCCCTCCTGCTTGGCCTGGTATAGAGCCGCGTCGGCCTGCAAAAAGAGCGTCTCGGGATCCTGGGCATGCACAGGATAGCTTGCCACGCCGATGCTGGCCGAGATGCGGCCGGGGCCTTCGACCTCGGCTTCGTTTATGAGTTTGCGCAGACGCTCGGCGATCTGCCGGGCCATTTCCAGGTCGGTATTGGGCAGAAGCAGACAGAACTCCTCGCCGCCATAGCGGGCGCACAGGTCGATTGCCCTGGAAGACTGGCTCATGACCCGAGCTATGGACTTTATCGCATCGTCGCCGGTTTTGTGGCCGTAGGTATCGTTGACTCTCTTGAGGTAATCGAGATCGGCGACGATGAGCGAAAGGCTTTGCTCATATCTTCGCGCCCGCTCGAATTCGAGATAAAGCGTCTCCGTGAAGTGCCGCCTGTTGGCCACCCCGGTCAAACCATCGGTCCTCGCCTGTCTTTCGCGTTCCTCGTGCAACTCGGCGTTCTCGATCGCCACCGAGAGCTGGTCTGCCAGCGATCCCAGGAGCGCCGTTTCGTCGATGCTGAATTCCCTGGGCGAAGCGCACTCTTGCAGAAAGATCGCGCCCAGGATCTTCTCCCTTAGGATAAGCGGCACGATGATGCCGCTTTTCAGTCCAAGGCGCCGGAGAAACTCCTTGTCGTAGTAATTCTGAGTGTCCGTTTCAGCCGGACCGAGGTGCTGCGTCGCTTCCCGCCGGAGCGCGGCCTTCAAGAAGGCGACCCCGTCCTCGCTTGTGAAAAGCTCCCTGGCAGGCTCCTGGTCCGGGTGATGATACTCGAAGACTATCATCTGGTCGTCGGCCTCCGCGGCTCGGACAAGCAGGCAGTGACTGACGTGGAACGACTGCCCGATCTGATTTACGGCGTTCTGCAGCACTTCCTGAATCTTGAGTGAGCTGCGCACCGCGTTGCTGATCAAGTAGACGAGCCGGTCGTAAGCAACTTTCCTGGTGTGGAGCGCTTCCTTGGCTTCCAGGTCTCTTATGACCTTGCGCGTCTGCTCCTCCATGGAAAGGATGCTTTCCTCGAGCTCTTCGTATCTGGCCCGCAGCCGCTCGTTCTCTCGCTTGAGCTCGCGGAACTCCCAGGCATTGGCGATGGCAAGCAAGAAGGGGAACCGCGATATCTTATCGCCCAGCGCGGTCGGGTCTGTCTCCTCCGGACCGGCCAGCAGCAGGCAGGCGCAGAAATGGTCATCGCTGGCTATGCGATACTTGATGACAGGCGTCAGCTCGCGCGGCAGCCGCTCGCCGACCTCGTCGACATCGACCTCGGCGGCGGCGACGAGATCATCTTCGAAGCCCTGCGCGTAGGCCTCGGCAAACTTGCGGAACTCCTTCTTGCGGGAGCCGAACACGACGGTGTCGCTGAAGTTCTCCAGGTCCTGGTCCCAGACGAGCACGGCCACGGCCTGACAGCCCGTCGCCCTCTCCACCAGCTCGGCTACTATCTCCATCACCTCGTCGAGATCAACGGTGGAGAGGAGCCTGATGCTTTCGTAGGCAATGTCCATGGTCGTCTTCATACAACGTAAATGTGCCACGCCTTTTCCTCTTGTAAGCGCCGCCTCCGGCGTACGAGCCTACGGCAGGGTCAGCGGGCGCCGCCTTGCCGTAAGCGACGGGCGCCACTTGAAATACAATTGTCCATTACGCATGCGCGCGCCTGCTTGGCAACAGATGGGGGCAACTTGGACACCGAGGCAACTACAAAAGGCAACAGCGGCAATCCCGCCGACGGCGGGACGACCGGGACGGCCGGCTCGCAGGGCGGCGGCCGGCCGGACGATAAGGGTACCCTGTCCGTCAAGCCGCCGCGCGGTACCCCGGATATCTTGCCGGATGAGACGGAGCGCTGGCAGTACATTGAAAGCTGCGCCCGGCAATGCCTGTCCGTGGCAGGCTACAGGGAGATACGGGTGCCGATATTCGAGCACACGGAAATCTTCAGACGCGGCGTCGGCGAAACGACCGACATTGTAAACAAGGAGATGTACACGTTCACCGACAAGTCCGACCGCTCGCTCACCTTGCGTCCGGAAGGAACGGCAGGCGTCGTGCGGGCCTATCTCAACGGCGGCCTGCACCGGCTGCCGCCGCCCGTGAAGCTCTGGTACATGGGCCCCATGTTCCGCTATGAGCGCACCCAAACCGGGCGCCAGCGTCAGTTCCATCAGGTCGGCGTGGAGGCTTTCGGCAGCGCCGGCCCGCTTATCGACGTCGAGGTGATCATGGTGGCGCTGGCCTGTCTGACGGCCGTTGGTCTGGAGAGCTTCGAGCTGCAGGTCAACTCCATTGGTTGTCGGGTCTGCCGCCCGGCCTACAGAGAACTGCTGAAGGCGGCCCTGGAGCCGCTCCTGCCGCAGCTGTGTGACGACTGCCGCGAGCGGTTTCACAGAAACGCCCTGCGCATGCTGGATTGCAAGAGTCAGACATGCCAGGCGCATTACGGACAGGTGCCGGCCAGCCTCGATCACCTGTGCCTCGACTGTCAGAGCCACTGGAGGCTGCTGCTGGAGCTTCTGGCGCAGCAAGGCCTGGCACACATCGTCAACCCGCGTTTGGTGCGGGGTCTGGACTACTACACGCGGACAGTTTTCGAGATTCTCTCCCGTGATCCCAGGCTGGGGGCGCAGTCCACGGTCTGCGCCGGCGGGCGTTACGACAACCTGGTGGAAATGTTCGGCGGTCCTCCCACCGCGGCGGTCGGCTGGGCCCTGGGCATGGAGCGTCTGCTGCTGCTGCTTGGCGATCGCATCCAGAGTCACTTGGCTGCCTTCATAGTCAGCTCCAGCCCGGACAGGGCCCTTGCGCTCGCCAATCAGTTGCGCCAGGCAGGCGTGTCGTGCGACCTCGATTTCCCTGCCCAGGGCGTTGCCGCGCGCAGCTTCACCAAACAGTTGCAGCAAGCCAACAAACTAGGCGCCGCCTGGGCCGTAATTCTAGGCGAAGAGGAGCTGGCATCCGAAACGGTTACACTCAAGAATATGGCGTCCGGACAACAAAGCAGAATCGCTCTTGCCGAACTGCCTGCCCATCTTACGCGCCGTCCCTAGTAGCAGGCGATCCTTCAACCCTCGAGGTCCTCGACGATGCCCTGGATAATCGATAAGAACCCCACTGCCCTGGAGCGCGTTATCGCCGGCGTGTGCTACCTGACAGCCGGCCTGGCCGGGTTGCTGTACATCATCATCTCCGGTCGCAGCGGGCAGTCGTCGTTCTTCCGTTTTCATTTCCTGCAATCGATCATTCTTTACATTATCGGTCTTTTGTTGAGCTGGGCCAGCGGCATTTTGCTCACGCTCGTGGGCGGGATGCTCGGCATGATCGACAACATGTCTCCGGGGCTGGGAGTACAGATCGGTTCCTTTTTAGGCGTGTCCATAGACATTGGTCTCAAGGTCGGATTTCTTTTGCTCCTCTACGGGATGATTTTCGCTTTCCTGGGTAAATACGCAGAGATACCCTTCATATCCAACCTTGTCAGGCAGCAGATGCGGTAAGGCGTTAATGGTGGCACCGGTGAGACGACGTCAGACAGCGATTATTTGCCTGGCCAACCAGAAAGGTGGTGTGGCCAAAACAACCAGCTCGGCATACCTGGGCGCAGCCTTCGCCCGCCTGCACCGCCGCGTGCTCGTGGTGGACTCCGACCCGCAATGCAACCTCACTTATTGCATGGAGCTCTCGGACGAGCAGCAGGAATTTTCCATCGAGAACAACCTGGCCTCCATATACGAGTCGGGGCAGCCCGCCGAAGAGTGCATCATCTCCATTCGCGAGGGCATGGACTTGATTGCCGCTTCACCGGACCTGGTGATGACCGAAGTCACGCTCGACGCCAATCCAGAAGCGTTGTCCGTCGAACCCGAGCGCATCCTGGCGCACGCGCTGGAGCCTGTTGCCGGGCGTTACGATTACGTGATCATCGATTGCCCGCCCAGCCAGGGAATGCTTACGCTCAATGCGCTGGTCGCCTCCAACTGGGTCATCATTCCCACGCTGGCCTCGGTCATCAGCCTCACCGGCCTGGAACGCATGCTCGAGCAGGTCCACGAAATTGTCCATGGCGAGCCACCGCTCAACCCCGACCTGGGCATCCTGGGCGTGCTCATCACCCGCTTCCGCCGCGACCGGACAGTGGAGGTGGAGCTCGAGCAGCGCCTGCGCGAGCTCACCGAGGAGTTCCACGTTTTCAAGACCGTCATCCCGGACCGCAGCCAGTTCGAGCTTCTGGGAGAACTAAAAGCGCAGACGGGGCGCCATCTGCTTGACCTGTCCATGGTCAGCTACTCCCTGTTACCGTATCTTACGCTGGCCATGGAGATAGAAAAAATGCTCACGGTAAGGCCGTCCGCCAGGCAGCAGCAGGAGTCCGGCGGAACACTGGATGCGATAAAGCAAATCTAATTCCGCATTTGTCAAGAAGTGCCCTAAACTAATCTAGACACGTGGTAAACGGGGTGGGTTCCACGGCACAGGTAGTGTCGTGGCGGCCGCGTCGGAGAGCGCGGGCGCAGTGGCTGCCCCGGGGAGGGGTTATGGGTATCCTGGGAGCACTTACCAGTATCTTCGGCCGTGGCGAGCAGTCCAGCCGGCAGGCTGCCGAACCAGTTGAACTTGCTGCTCCGCCGGCGCGCAGCCGCTCGCTTCTCGATTGCCGGCCGGATGTGTCGGCCGACGATATCACGCTTGGTGTCAAGTACGTATCGCGCTATGCCTGGCACATCCTGCCGCCGGCCGGCTGGCGCAGGCAGGAGAGCAACGCGGCTCAGGTGTGGCCGGCAACCGGCTCTTCGCCCTGGGTAACCTTTCTCAACCCGGAATTGAAGCCGCCAGAACAGGCTATGATTCGCTGGCAACTGCTTTCCGTGCCCGAGACGGCCTCCTCGCACGCCCTCTTGGAAGAGCTGATTTGCGGCTCATCCCCGCTTTTCCCCGCCTCCGTCGAACAGCTAGAGGCACCGGGGCTGGTTGCAGGCGCCAAAGTAGAGAAAGTGGAGCGCGTAGACATAGGGGACGCCTTGCCCGCCATCCTGGTCGCAGCCAGGCTGGAGCAGTGCAAAGGGGAGCCGGCGGTCTTGCGCTACATTCTCATTTTCCCCGACCGTCGTGTGCTTGCCGACGGCGAGCCACGCTGGTATCGCGAGAGCCTGCAGTACATAGCCACCGAGAACAGCTTCTGGTCGAGCGAGCCATCAGCGGTGGCAGCGCTCAAGACCTTCAGGAGAACGACCGACACGCAGACCGCCAGCGGCACCTTCGCCGCCGTGCAAACGCCAAGCCCGACAAGCGTCCGATAAGGCAAAGTGTTCGTGAGGGCCGCCGGGCGCTCCGGTTTCCCAGAAAATGCGCAACACGCTATCATCTGAATGGGCGATACTGGGATGCGCGTTGTCATCCCTCCCCAGAGGGCGAAGGCGTGGCGGGCAGATTTGACAGAGCTCTGAGCGTACTGGCTACGGTGGCCGTTCTTTTCGGCCAGCCGCTGGTGGCTTGGGCTGCCAGCCAGTGGCCGGTGGAAGGCTTCGGAATTCACAAACTCTTCGAGGACGTCACCGACCAGTTCAAGAAAGGCGTCGACCTTTATCAACAGGGCGATCTGGAAGGGGCGCTGACGCAGCTGGAGACGGCACGCGGTCTGCAGCCCAAGAGCGTCTGGGTAAGGGGCTACCTGGCGGAAACATACAGAAAGCTCAGGCGCTTCCAGGACGCGGAAAGCGAGTGGCAGACCATTCTGCTTCTCGACCCGGGTAACGTCAACCACATGCTGGCGCTGGCCCAGCTCTACCTCGAGCAAGGCAAGTACCAGAATGCCATTGGCCAGTATCAGCAGGTGCTGGCCCGTTCGCCGGGCAACGCCGAGGCGCTCATGGGGCTGGCCATGGCTCTGGAGGGCACCAACGACCTGGACAACGCTGCCGACCACTACCGGGAGGTCATCCGCCGCCACCCCGGCACGCAGCTGGCAAAATCCGCCGCCAATCGCCTTACGCGCCTCGACAAAGCGCTCCAGGCGCAGAACTCGAACAAGCACTTTCCCATAGACCCTGACCTGGGCGAAGCTGGGCTGGGCTGGTGGAACCTCAAGAAAATGCCGTTGACCGTCTACATAGACCGTGGCGAAGGCGAGTACGGCTACCGGGAGGAGATGAGCTCTCTGGTTAGAAGGGCGATGGACGCCTGGTCGGCGGCCAGCCGGGGCGCAATCACCTTCCAGGTGGAGCCGCCCGACCCGCAGGGGGAAGCAGCCTGGAAGGCGCTCGACCGGAAAAAGCCGGTTCTGCAGCGCCTAGAGCGCAGCCTTGCCGACGTCCCTAACGATCCGGTCAAATCCGACATCCACGTCCACTGGACCGACAACCTGGCAGCCGGCCTCGGTCTTACCTGGACGAGCCGCTTCCGCGACAACAGCCCCGCTCTCAAGAAAGCGCACATCTGGATATCGACCGAGAAGCTCGCGGATGCAACGCGCATACCCGATCGGCAGACGTCGGCGTCGGCGGCCATGTTCGAATCGCAGGACAGGATGCTCGAGGAGGTCATCATCCACGAGTTCGGCCACGCTCTCGGGCTGCCGCATTCGAGCAACCCCAACGACATCATGTGCAGCGGCATCTACGGGCTGAACGCCCTTGATCGGGTTGAGCGGCGGGAGCTGTCGCCGCGCGACGTGCAATCGCTGACCGAGCACTACAACAATTTCGAAGACACAGGTATGCCAGCGCGGGTGGTGGCACAGCTCAAACAGGAGGCGGCGCCGCCGGGCGGCGGCGCGCCAGGGCCAGCAGCACCGGCAGGAGCGCCTGGCGCGGACGCGGGCGGCGCCACCAAGACGGAAGCGGGCGCCGCGGGCCCCGAGCTGCCTCCTTTCCTGGGCGAGAAGAAGGACGAGGGCGAAGAGAAAAAGGAAGGCGAAGAGGCCCCGGAAGAAGAAGCTCCGCCCGAGGAGGCTGGCCGGACAGAAGAGAGGCCGCGGCCTACCGCCTCTGCATCCGCTTACGATCCCATCCGTGAAGCGCTGTTCGATATGCGCATGAAGCAATACGATAAGGCACTGGCTACCGTCAACAAGGTCCTGGCTGGCAATCCGCGTCACCCGCAGGCCCACTATGTCAAAGCCGTCGTTTACGTCATGATGAGACAGTACCCCCAGGCAGCTGGCGAGTACAAAGAGGTGCTGCGCCTGGTGCCCAACTCTCAGCTGGGCAAGCTGGCCGAGGAAGGGCTGAAGAAGATCCGGCCCTGAAAGCGGCGAGCAGCAATCGTTCTAAGCGGGCGCGCCTCGGGCCGCGGACACCTTTTCAAGGAAGGTTTTGAGCCCGACCGGATCGTCGGTTATGATGCCGTCCAGTCCCATGGCCAGCGCGGCGGACCATTCGCGCGGCTCGTTTACGGTCCATGCATTCACCTTCATACCAGCCGCATGTGCCTCCGCTACGGCGTCAGCGCGCAGAGAACCGAAACAAGGATGCCATATGGCGGCACCGACCCGGCCAGCGTAGTCCTTGATATCGACGAACAGCGCATCGGCCAGCAGCGCGATCGGCAGCTCCGGCGCCTTTTCGTGGACCCTCCTTACGACCTGGTGATCGAACGAGCTGATGATGAGCTTTTCCTTGTGCGGATAGCCGGCAAGCATCTCTATTAGATCGTCGTCGATCCCGGGGTAGTCGATGGGCGTGTTTTTGATTTCTATGTTCAGCACGCACTTTCCAGCGACCAGATCAAGCACGTCCTGCAACAAAGGGATGCGCTCGTCCCGGAACTGCTTGTCGAACCAGAGTCCCGCGCTCAGACGCTGCAGCTCCGGATAGGTTATGTCCTTGACCAGCCCGACACCATTGGTGGTGCGCTGCACGTCGTCGTCGTGAATGACCACGAGTTCGCCGGTGCTGCAACGGTGTATGTCCAGCTCGATGCCGTAGACGCCCGCCGCAAGACTCCTCCGGAAGGCCGCCATGGTGTTCTCCGGAGCCCAGCGCCGCCCGCCGCGATGAGCGATTATCTCAGGTAGTCTTGGAGTCATGCTGCTCTTCTCCCTCCGTCTGCTCGCCTGCGATGCGCCGCCGCCCTCTTACGAAAGTCGGCATGGTAGCCTTGAACTTCAAGGGGTAGCGGGCAAACGCCTCCTCGATTTCAAACTCGAAAGCAGGTTTAAGACCGGTCCTGGCCGCCAGGAAGCTGGTCGGGAATACCGTGTGCTGGACGTTGTACCGCACCACCAGCCCGTTGTATTTGGACTTCTCCACGGTTATTTCATCCTCGATGCGCACTACATCGTCGCGCAGCTTTTGATACGACTCCCTGTCCAAAAGCTCCGCATTCTGCTCGACATGATGGAAGAAGAGCCCCAGCGCCTCACTCAGCTCACTTTCCGCTGCCAGCCGGTCAGCCGGCGAGCCGCTCCGGAGGTCCGCCGCCTTCGACAGCGCCTGCCGGAGCTTTTCGGCCGGTTCCACGCCGCCTTTCAGTTCGCTAGTCAATTGCTCCAGCAGCCTCGGCACCATTTCATGCCGCTGTTTGAGCGCGTTGTCTATGCGAGCCCAGGAATCATCTACTGACTTGCTGAGGCCGACCAGATTTCGATAATTCCAGGCCAACCAGAGGGCAAGCACGACCACCGTGACAACGATTACGACAACAATCATGACACCGCTCGAGTGCTCGCAACCCGCCCAGCGCTACTAAGAATAGCACCGGACCACACGGCCGACCCCGTCGAGTACGTTCGCGAACGGGAGCTAAATAATGTCAACGATTCGCTGTGGTCGCAGCACTCCCAGCCTGAGGGTAACTTCCAGCTTGGGAGGATTGACGAGAATCTTCTCGAGGGCGGCTTCAATCCCGCCTTCCACGGCAACCAGGCCGGCTATATTCTTGAGCACCAGTTTGTCTCGTTCGCGCCCGAGCTCGAACTTGATGCGGTCTTTCTGCTTGATGATGTACTTGCCCCAGCGCTCTACTGCGGCGTGCTCGTTGATGATGCTGATCACGTTCGAGTGCCGGACGACCTCCTTGACATGACCGGCCAGCACCGCGATAAGGCCCGGAATCTGCTCGCTCGAGCCGAAGGTCTCGAGCAGCACGCGCTTCACAACATAGCCCGGCAGCGAGGTTCCCTCGGGGCGTTCATGCAAGAAATGCATTACAGCAGAAAACGGATCGCTGGCCGTGCGCAGGACGCGCTTAGCCACATCGACCAGGTCGTTCTCCATGGCGGCGAGCCTCTGAATCAGTTGTCCATTGAGAATCTCTTTTCCGCACGTCGGGCAGTTCACAGGCTAGTCCTCGTTTCAATCCCCAGGGCAGGCCGGAGCGAGCCCGGCCATTGTAAGCGCCGCCTGTATCCGATTTACCCGCTTTTTGGGCTTCTTGACAATGGCTCGCACGCGCCACGCCGGCTAACGCCCGACCGCCTGACAACCCGTCCAGCGCGTCTCTCTGGTCCATATCCGGAGAGAACTTAAAGTTTTTCTCATGTGCGACAGGCTGTGCTGCCCGACACTAGCCGCTAAGAGCCATTGACCACAAGGCTCGAGAATTCCGCCGAACGCCTGCCCTGGCGGCAGCTCCAGCAACCCTGACTGCCTGGAAAACCGAAAGGAGCCAACGCTTGACCAGCGCCACTATCGCAGCCATTATCCCGGCCCGGTACGCCTCCACGCGCTTCCCCGGCAAACCGCTGGTGAAGCTGGGCGGGCTGACCATGATTGAGCGCGTTTACCGCCAGGCTGCCCGCTCTTCCCTGGTCCAGTCGGTCATCGTAGCCACGGATGATGAGCGGATTGCCGCTACGGTAGAGGCCTTCGGCGGCACCTTCGCGATTACCAGAGCCGACCATGCCAGCGGCACCGACAGGCTGGCGGAAGTGGCACGCAACCACCCGGAACTGGACATCATAGTCAACGTCCAGGGCGACGAACCGCTCATAGATCCGGCGGCAATCGATGCGGCCGTGGCACCTTTGCTGAGTGATCCGGCAATTGAGATGTCCACCCTGGCCGCTCCCCTTTTGCGCCAGGAGGAAGCCGAAAGCCCACAGGTGGTAAAGGTCGTGGTAGACCGGCAGGGCTTCGCGCTCTACTTTTCCCGGGCAGCCATTCCCTTTTACCGGGACAACCGGCCCTTCGAGGTCAGACGCTATCTGGGGCATGTCGGGCTCTACGTCTACCGGCGGGAATGCCTGCTCAAGCTGGCCTCGCTAACTCCCACCCCGCTGGAGGCTGCTGAATCGCTGGAGCAGCTGAGAGCCCTGGAAAACGGCATCCGCATTCGCGTCATGGAGACGAGCTACCGTTCGCTGGCCATCGACGTTCCCGAGGACGTGGAAGCGGTGGAAGCCGCGCTTGCGGCGCACCGGCTGAGGGAACTTTAGCCTATAATCATGACGTCTCTGCCTGCGGGATGCCCCGCCCGGTTGTCAGGAGAATGTTGAGATGAGAATCCGCCTCACCCTCGCCTCATGCGCCATCATGCTCTCGCCTGTGCTGGCCGGGCAGGCTGAGGCGCTGGATTCGCGGGCCCCTCGAAACGCCGGTGTGGCACCGTATGTGGTACCAGGTCGCCCGATGGAGCCAAAAAACGTTCCGGACTTCGCTCAAGACGGACCCTCGCAAGGCCGTCCCGCACAGGCAGGAACGGCACTGCAGGCGGGGTTGGAATCCACCACGCTGCCGGTGGACACGCGACTGAAGCTTGTGCTGGAATATCCTCTTGATGCGCGCACCAGCCAGCCCGGAGATATTTTCGAGGCACACGTGCGCGACGACCTTTATGTGGGGAGAAGCCTTCTTCTTCCGCGCGGAAGCCTGGTTCGGGGGCGCGTTGTCGATGTGGCCAAGCCGCGCCTGATAAGCAGGGCAGCGAGGGTCGGGCTGCGCCTGGAGCAGATTGTCACACCTGCCGGTGAGGTCATTCCCCTGGATGCGGCGCTCGAATTTCAAAAAGGCGTCACCAACCAGCGTGGCGAGCTGGACCCAGGCACGAGTTTCGCCACGCGAGTAGAATCGAGTGTCAAGACTGTTACCGGGCTCAATGCCACCGGCGGCGCCAGGGCCGGGCTCATCGCGGCCAACGTGGCCACGCTCGGTGCCCCTGCCGTGGCGACGCTCATCGGCAGCTCCGCCATCGCTCTCTTTCGTTCCGGTGACAACGTGAGCCTCCAGCCCGGTCAGGAGATAGAAATCCTGCTGACCAACGCTCTGGGGCTGCAGTTGAACTGAGCCAGGACAGGCAGTTCCTCGAACAGGGGACGCCGGCAGGCGCGTCAATAGCGTGCCGGAGAGCTTATTTGAGCACCATGCCGCAGCCGCTCCAGGTTTTCCTGGAAGGTTTTATTGGCCGGCTCGAGGTTTGCGGCTCGCTCGAACTCCTCGGCCGCTTCCTCGAGAAACCCACGCTTCTGGTAAATGACGCCCAGATTGTTGTGCACCATGGCGTTGGTCGGATCGAGCTTCAGGCATGCCCGGTACTCTTTCAGCGCGTCCTCGAGCTTGTTCTGCTCGACAAGCACATTGGCCAGGTTGTAGTGAGCCGCCAGCAGGTAGTAGTTGATGTCGATCGCCTTTCGGTAGGCCGCCTCGGCCCCGGCCAGATCGCTCTGCATGCGCCGCACGGTACCCAGGTTGATATGGGCCTGCGCGTAGTCCGGCTTGACCTCCAGCAGCTCCCCATAAGCCCTGGCTGCCTTGTCCAGCTGCCCGGAGACCTGGTGAATAAGCGCGACCTGATATTTCGCTTCGTAATAGCTGGGATTGAGCTCGAGCGCCTTCTTCTGCTCGGCCATGGCCTCCTTGAAACGGCTCTGCTTGAGGAGCTGAATGCCCTTGCGGTAGTGGGGAACGGGGTCCAGCTCGGCTGCCGACGGTTGCGCTTGCGTCGGCAGCACCAGGCAGCCGGCCAACAGGGCAACGCCTGCCACGACATGGCATTTCACGCTACGATAGTCCGCATTCATGGGGCGCATGGCAACAGGATATACAAGATCGAGCAGAGAAGGCGGTTGAAACTATATAATATTGTCGGCTTCAACATTTGTTCAGCCTTTGAGTTCCGTTGCGCCCCAGCGCAGGCAGGCAAATGCGTTTAGACAAGAACCACACTTATCCAGGCAAGCTCATTGTCGTCGAAGGCGTCGACGGATCAGGCAAATCAACGCAACTGAATCTCCTGCGCAACTGGCTGGAAGCCAGGGGTCTGCACGTAATCTTTACGGAATGGAACTCCTCCAAGCTCATCTCCAAGACCATCAAGCAGGCCAAGCGCTCGAACAGCTTGATTCCTGTGACCTTCAGCATTCTGCACGCTACCGACTTCGCGGACCGGCTCGAAAACATCATCATCCCGGCCCTTAAGGCCGGCCTCATCGTGCTGGCAGACCGCTATTGCTACACGGCTTTCGCCAGGGATGTGGCCCGCGGGGTGGACAAGGAATGGGTGCGAAATCTTTACGGGTTTTCCGTCCGCCCGGACGGCACGTTTTACTTTCAGGTACCGGTGGAGGTCTCGCTCGAGCGGATAGCAAACAGCCGGGCGCCTGGCTATTACGAAGCCGGCATGGATATCGGATTGTCCACCGATCCGAAGGAATCATTCCAGCTCTTCCAGTCAATCATCATCAACGAGTACGACAAGATGGTTGATGAGTTCAGCTTCAATGTCATGCCTGCCACCCGTCCGATTCACGAGCAGCAGATGATGTTCAGGGAGCATGCTTCTCGGTTGCTGGGCATATAACAAGCAGCGGCCGGTGAGGTTGCCGCCGCCCGGCAAACCCAGCCGGCTCGAGAGGATGACCCGCCAGGGAAAAGGAGCGACAGGTGCCACACGCATATCCCGGTAAACTGATTGTTATCGAGGGAACCGACGGCGTCGGGCGCTCGACTCAGGCCGAGCTTCTGCAAAACTGGCTTGCTGTCGAGGGTTACGGGGCGGTGATGACGGAGTGGAAGTCGTCTCTGCTCATCTCTGCCGCCATAGACAAGGCCAAGTCAAAGAACGCCCTCAACACCATTACCTTCTCGCTGCTCTACGCCACGGACCTGGCCGACAGGCTGCACAACATCATTCTGCCCGCTCTCAGGGCCGGGCTCATTGTCATAGCGGACAGGTACTACTTTACAGCCTTTGCGCGCGACGTCGTCAGAGGCGCAGATCCAACCTGGGTGCGCAAGCTGTACGGGTTCGCCGTGCAGCCTGATGTCGTCTTCTACCTGAAGATGCCGGTCGAACCTCTCTTAAGAAGGATCATCACCACACGCGGCGGTCTCGATTTTTACGAGTCGGGGCGTGACATCGGGATGTCCACCGACCTCTATCAATCCTTCAAGCTGTATCAGTCCAAGATCCTCAAAGAATACGAGCGCATGGTCGACGAAT
>DATNRD010000340.1:0-2417 GCA_036703665.1 Candidatus Obscuribacterales bacterium | reverse complement strand
CATTCCCATGCGCCCCTCCCAGGTCAAATTCCCCGGTCGCACAGCTCCCTGGAGTTGATAGAGCAGCCGGTGAGGGATAAATAGGCGGGGCTCGAGAGCGACGCTCTCGACAGCGCCGGCAACGGCTATCGGCGGCGCGGGTACTGCCTTCCCAGGGCCTCCTGCTGCGCGCGTCTTTCCGCTGCCTCCTCGGCTTTGCGCTTTGCTTCGAGCTCGGCGCGCTGCTTCTCGTAGGCCTGGTATTGCAGTGCCGTCTGCAAGGCCTGCTGCAGCTGTGGATCGGCTACGTTCAGACGGCAGGCTTTCTTATAGGCTTCGACGGCTCCGTCGTAATCCTTGGCATTCATCAACGCATATCCCAGGGCTGCCTGGTAACCTGCGTCATCCGGCTTGATCTCGACAGCTTTGCGGTACGATTCCAGCGCCGCGACTGGATCGGCGGCGCGCCACTGGATTGTCCCGAGCGCGTAGTACAGGGACGCGTCGGAGGGCTCCATCTCGATGGCTTTCTGGTACTCCGCGATAGCCTCGTCTCCTTTTCCTTGTTCCGAGAGCACCGTGGCCAGCTTTCGGTGTGTCACCACGGTGTTGGCGTCGACCTCGAGAGACCGCTTGAAGTTGGTGACCGCGTCATCGTATTGCTTGAGCTGATAGAGCGCTTCGCCGTAGTCATCGAGTACGTCCGTCTTGTTGGGATCGAGCTCGAGAACTCTTTTGTAAGCATTGGCAGCATCCTGCCAGTGAGCATTTTTCAAACATGCAGCCGCCAGCCCGGCCTGGAAATCCGCATTGTTAGGGCTGTGTCTGACTGCCTGCTTGTACTCGTTTTCGGCTTCCGGGAACTTGCCCTGCTGGAACAGCGAATAGGCTTTGGCTGCATGCGTGGCGGCTTCCGCATAGGCCGGATCGTACACATTCTGCGCCGAGAGCGCTCCTGCCCCCAACAGATTTGTGACCGAAAGCGCAAGTATTATTGCTGCTCTTCCCGCTCGCATCTTTTTCATAACCTTGTTCCGGTTTATTTCTCGTCCGTGTCGTCGCTGTACCAGCGCGTAAGCGTCGTCAGCTTGCGCGCATAATAGTAAACCGCCCATTTGAAGTGGTACACCGGTAAGCGGTGGAATCCGCAGGCGCGCATCTCGGCATAAGCCGCGTCCACGTCCCAGCCTTGACGCGCCATTCGGTACATGGCAATGAGCATGCCGGTGCGATCGGAGCCGTGCAGGCAATGCACGAAAACCGGTCTTCGCTCCGGATCATCGACGATCGAGAAAAATTTGCGCACTTGCTCGTCGGACGGCCAGCTCCAGTAGCTGAGCGGGATGCTCTCATAACTCATGCCGGCCGCCTCGATGGTTTCCCGTTCCGCTTGAACCACCCAGGGGTTCCAGCGCAGCGAAATCACGGTGCGCACATGGAGTTCCTTCAGGAACCGGATTCCCGCGGGATCCGGCTGCCCGCCACGGAAGAGCCAATCGGTGACCGAACGGAAGTTCTTGATGGGCGAGGCCGCGCGCTTGTCCGATTGCCCGGCGACTGCCGGGTAAGCCTGGTGCTCGCCATTTTGCTGACACACGTGCATAGCCTCTTGGAATACCGCCTGACCGTGCGGCCATCTTATCATTAGGCCCCGTTCTTCCTGAATTTGCCACCGCGCGCAAACGCCCGTGGCCCTCGCGTGCCTTCGGCTTCGGAAAAAAGGTCACCGCCTTTTGCCACAGATCAAACAGTACGCTTTGTGATCCAGGAGGTCAGACGGTTAAGCACAGCCTTGCCGATTTCGGCGGTGGGGTGCTTTGCCTGAGTCGCTTCCACAGGTGGGGCAGGCGGCTCGGGCAGGCTGGATTTGAGGTACTGGCGGAAATGCTCCTGCCGGCGCCGGTCGCGCTCAACCAGCGCATCTATGACCTGCTCCGGCGCGACCAGATCCTGCTCTACCAGGATGCGCCCGAGGGGCTGTTTCGTGTCGGCGTGCAGCGGCAAGACGTGCGCGAGCTGCTCGTAGGTCAGCACGCCGCTCTTGATGAGCACCTCACCCAGGCGGTCTGCGGGCGGCTCGCTGTTTTCCCGCCAGACCCGCTGAAGTTCCAGACCGAGCTGAACGTCCTCTGCGGAGCAGGCCCCCATGGCCACGAGAATTGCGCCAATGGGCTGCCTGCCAATCGACTGGATCGACAGTGCTCGATCCAGTGTTGCGCCATCAATCTTGCCCTGTTTGATGAGCAGGGAACCCAGCTTCTCCAGCCCTGAGGCGTAACTCCTGCGGAGGTCCTTCTGCAGCTTGAGCACGCCTTCGATATCGTCGTTCGTGCAAAACCTCAGGGACACAAGCATCTCGCCGAGAACCTGGCGCCCTCGAGTCTGTATCCGCAGGGCCTCGTCGAGCTGCTGGCGGGAGATGGTGCCGAGCTTGACGA
>DATNRD010000339.1:0-3817 GCA_036703665.1 Candidatus Obscuribacterales bacterium | reverse complement strand
AAAATGCTAGAAAGGCATAGCTGAATGGCTCAAGAGGAAACTGGAAGCCCGATGGGATCGTACGAGAATGCTCCGCCCAACAACCCGCCCAGCGAAGAAGGAAGCTCGCTGGCGGCACGGCGCGCCAAACTGCGCCCCTCGATAGGCAAGGCGGAGCTGCCGCCCGATCAGTACATCCCGGCTACCGCCGCAGCCGGCATTACGCCGCCTCCCGAGTTGAAGAGTCCGGCATCGGAAGCTCCAGGCATGGGCTACGAAGGCGCCAGTGTCGCGCCGGTCCAGGTGCCCACGTCACCGGCAGCCTCTGCCGTCAACTCGCAGGCGGCAATCGAGCTTTTAAGCAACATCGACCAGGCGATGAACGCCTGCGCCACCAATCTGGCCGCCTTGCAAAACATTGCCGGCGAGCAGACGGAGCTGCTCAGGTCCCTGGGCGAAGCGCTCAAGGACCAGACCCTCTACGAGATCGGACTCAACCTCAACAGCCTGACCGAATCGCTTTCGGCAGCCCTCGAGCCGATGAAGGCCGTCGGCGAGCTGGTGCCTGCCATAGATCAGCTGGTGCTGACGCTGGAGGCTCGCGAAGCCGGCAACGAGAAGATTTCTCCAGATCAGCTCGTCACCAACCTGGCCGACCAGCTCTCCACGGGCGCCATCGATCCCTGGACCTTCAAGTGCGCGTACACGGCCGTATTCCCGGCCGATCATCCAGCCGACCTCCTCAGGCGCCTGGTTGAGCTCCTCGGCACGCAGCGCCTGTCGGGCGATCTTTTCAGGGCAGCCTATGAGGCCGTGCAGGCAGCCGAGCCGCCGCCCCGCTTTGCTTCCGCCCAGGTGCGGTCCGATGAGCCGCAACAGGTTCAGACTGTCGTGCAGGTCGTGCAGGACGAGGAGATAAAAAAGCAGCTGGAGGAGCTGCGCAAGGCCAATGAGCTTCTGCGCGGCAAGATGGAGGAGCGGGAGGAAGAGTTCGAACAGCTCCTGGCTGCCAAGGATCAGGAACTGCAAGAGACCCAGGAGCTGCTCAATGCTCGTTACGAGGAGTTCAACCAGCGTTACGAGGAAGTGACGGACGCGCTAAACAAGCGGGAGGAAGAGTATCAGGCACTCCTGGAGAACAAGGACATGTCACTGCGCGAGAAGGAGACGGAACTCAAGCTCTTGCGCGAGCAGATGGAGGAGCTGCGCTCGCAGACGGAAGACATGGTCAAAGAACTCCAGAAGCAGATGACCGATATAAAGATTGCCAAGGAAGCTGCCAGCGTCACCCCGACGACGCCGGGCAAGCCGTCTGCCCCGGCCAGCTTCTTCGACACCGCCCCGCAGGCGGCTCCCCGCACCAGCTCATTGTTCGATGCCGCCCCGGAGAAGTCGCTGTTTACCCCAGAGCCGCAGCCCGAACCTCAGCCGGCGGCACCGCAGCCGGTGCCACAGCCGGCACCGCAGCCGGTAGCGCCGCCAGCACCGCAACCGGCTCCGCAGGCCATCCCGCAGCCTGCTCCGCAGGCCATCCCGCAACCGCTTGCTCCACAGCCGACGCCGATTACACCGAGCCGTATCACCGGCGCCCTGCCGGCCCAGAGTATGCCCGGGCCGGCCGCGACCTTTACCTCGGGCACGGGCAGCTACGGCAGCGGCGTGCGAGCGCAGGTCTTCGAGGTCATCGTTCGTCAAGCCCTGGCAGGAGCACCGTGGCGCGAGATATGCGCCGGACCGATGCAGGTCAACAACATTACGCCCGAAGAAGTCGAGGCGGAGGTCAAGCGCCGCCAGGCTATGCTCAACAAGTAGATCCTACTTACTTAGCCGG
The DNA here is from genome assembly GCA_036703665.1 of Candidatus Obscuribacterales bacterium. Taxonomy (GTDB): domain Bacteria; phylum Cyanobacteriota; class Vampirovibrionia; order Obscuribacterales; family Obscuribacteraceae; genus DATNRD01. The sequence goes on along the minus strand of DATNRD010000339.1, from coordinate 2,007 downwards.
CGCAGGGCTCTCAGATTTTTCCGGGGCCTTAGAGCCCGGTGCGCCGCCGCCTGCCCGCCTCTGATTCTCGAGCGCGTCGATGGCTCTCCATTGCCTTACGATGGACTCCAGGTTCTCCATGTATCTGGCAACAAACATGTAAGGTAAATCGCTGAACAATATCGTCAGCATGTAGAACATAACGCCAAGGACGGCCGTGGCGCACACGACCACGACGGTTCGCGTAAAGCGCGCCTGGTCATCAATCCGTTTGGTCAGTTGGTTGACCGTGGACTCAAGGGACGTTTCTTCTGCCATATAAGCTCACCTTCTTTGGATTTTTCCCACGTGGTGCCGGGCACACGGATACAAGCCGCAAGATGTATATGGGCTATGCATTAGCGGACCGGACCTGGAACGCCGGACGCATTATACCCCCTTGAGTTTCAACTATTTCAGAACGTAACTGGTCTTGCTCAAGATCGAAATTATTTTCTTTCAGTGTCCGATAAGTTGTGGCTCGGCTGCTGGCCGGCAATAAGCGCCTCGGTCTGCACCAGGCATGCCAAGAGAAGTTCTTCTTCCCCGGGGGCGATGGTGCGGAAATCGACCACGACCCTATCGGCATGGACGACCGGCACAACGGCGGGTTCGGCGCCGCGCAGCAGGGCGGCGAGATCGCCGGCAGGCAGCGACGAGGCCAGCGAGATGCCAAAGCTCTCGAGAATCGTTCCGGGCAGCGAGCCACCACCGGCGGCAGCACTGGTCGGGACCGCCGCTAGCCGCAAGTTTTTAAGTGAAAGATTAGCTTTGGCGGCAAAGCTCTCTGCACGCTTTTTGAGCTGTTCGGGCGAGGCGATAAGAACGGAGAGAATGGGGATGCGATTCTCGGGATCGGGACTGAGGTACGCCGCCAGCACCGACTCCAGGACGGAAAGGACCATCTTATCCGCGCGCAGGGCGCGGTAAAGAGGATTGGCGTGGAGCCTTTTGACCAGCTCCCTGTCACCAGCTATGATGCCGGCTTGCGGGCCTCCCATGAGTTTGTCGCCTGAGAAGGTAACGAGCGGGCAGCCCTTTTCGAGCACCGCCTGAACCGTCGGCTCATTTTGAAAAACCGGCAGACCGGACAGGACGCCGCTGCCGAGATCCTCAACCAGCGGCAGCGATGCCTGCCTCGACAGCGCGACCAGCTCCGTCAGCTCTGCCTGCTCGGCAAATCCGGTGATCTGGAAGTTGGAGCGGTGACAGCGAAGCAGCAGCCCCGTGCGATCGGAAATTGCCTTGCGATAGTCGGCAATCCTGGTGCGATTGGTGGTGCCGACCTCCTTGAGTATGGCGCCCGACGACGCAATGATGTCCGGCAGGCGGAAACTGCCGCCGATCTCGATCAGCTCGCCGCGAGAGATGATTACTTCTTTGTCCCGCGATAGGGTGTTGACGGCCAGTAGCACCGCCGCCGCGTTGTTGTTGACCACCAGCGCTGCCTGGCAGCCCGTGAGCACCTGCAAAAGCCGTTCGACATTAAGACCGCGCTCGCCCCGGCGGCCGGTTTCGAGATCGATCTCGAGGTTGGTGTACCCGCAGCAAACCTGTTGCAGGTGCGCGATTGCCGCCTCCGGCAACGGTGCGCGGCCGAGGTTGGTGTTGAGCGCGATGCCGGTGCCGTTCAGTACCTTGCGCATGGCCGGCCGGATCAGGTCTTGCGCTGTTGCGGCTACTCGACGTGCGATGGCATCGAGATCGGGAACGTCCTGCCCACTTACCAGTCCGGCTCTGACGCGCTCGAGTTCCTCTCGCACCAGGACGGCGAGCACCGCGCGCCGCATGTGCCGCTGTTGCTGGACAAGGAGGTCGTGGCGCAGCAACTTGTCCACCTGAGGAATCCGTGCGGCAATGGATGTTTTGTTCACGCGCTGCTCCAGGAGTAGAAGGCATAATTATAGATACAAGTGTAAGCTCTCCCTGGCGGACCGGCTCATGCACGGGCGCGTCCTGCCCGCCTTTCGGACGGCCTCAGCGAGGCAA
>DATNRD010000338.1:0-2772 GCA_036703665.1 Candidatus Obscuribacterales bacterium | reverse complement strand
CACAAGCTGGAGCGAGGCAACGATTGCGAGGAGCAATCGGCCGCCGAGCGACCTTGTCGCGCGGAGTCGCGAAGCGACGGAGCGCTTAGAAAATGTTACGCAGCTAACACTGTCCAAATAAATGTATTGCAGAGTACATTTCTGGCGGTTACAGACTGGGCCGCTACGGGTATTAAGATAAACGGAGTTCACTGCCTAGGAGGATCTCTTATAGAGACAAGCTTCCTTCAAAAGCGTGGATAGCCAACGAACCCTAGAAATAGGGATTCCCGCCGCATTTAAGGTGGGGTTGATTGATTCTCGAAATGAGATGTGCCAGGTGCCTGCGGGCACCTGGCTTGTTATCTGCCGGGCTGTACGCCACCGTATGTAGTACCACGCAGCCCTGGCGCGCTTTCGACGGCAGGCACCGGCGATATCCCTGCGCAGCAGTTCGGGGTTCGCCTTCCTGGCGCGGACGAACACCGCCGCCCCCGCCTCAGGCATTCGGTACATGTTCAGTGCAGTGCGTAGGCGAATCCCCTGGGAGCGCGGGCGTCCCGCCCGCCCCGCCCGCGCTAGCGCGCTAGGTAGGCACGATGCGCGAAGTGCATCGGCTGTGCTGATCGCAGATGTCTAACGGCTGTGCCTGAGCATGTTCGGCATTCATGACGGATTGTGGCGCGCCACAGGGCGTTTAATGTCCCCGCTTCCTTCTTGAAAATTAATTTGTGGTATTAATGGCCTTTCAAGTTGAAGCCAGGAAACTACTCTCTGGAATAGGAGGAGCATATGCTTCAAACGAAGATCCAGTACACGCCTTACAAAGAGCGTGACTTCTCGTATCTGAAAGGTCTGAACGGCATTTCCGACAAGACACTCGAGATCCACCTGGGTCTCTATGCCGGCTACGTAAAGAACACCAATATCCTGAACGAAAAGGTCATCGAGCTCACGGAAGCAGGCAAGAGTGGCACGCCGGAATACGCCGAGCTGAAGCGCCGTTACGGATTCGAATACAACGGCATGAGGTTGCACGAGTACTACTTTGAGAATCTCAAAGCCGGCGGCGGCGGTGAGCTGAAAGAAGGAAGCCCTCTGGGCAAAGCGATCGCCGAGACATACTCCAGCATTGATGTGTGGCGCAACGACTTCTGCAAGGTCGGCGCCATGCGCGGTGTCGGTTGGGCTGTGCTCTTTCAAGACCCGGTCACCAAGGTTCTCTCGAACCACTGGATTACGCTGCATGAAGAAGGCAACATCGCAGGCTTCGTGCCGGTACTCGTGATGGACGTCTGGGAGCACGCCTGGATTCTCGATTACAAGCCGGCCGACCGTCCCAAATACATAGAGGCGTTCCTGAGCAATGTCGACTGGTCGGTAGTGGAGAAGCGACTGCTGAAATAGTCGTCGACAGACGGTCCGTTAACCATATGGGGCAAGCTGCCAGGCTTGCCCTTTGGTTTACAACGTCATAATGAAATCTCTCGACTTTGCTTTTGGCGCCCGTGTTCAATTACACTGTGTTGTGGCCGGGAGCGGTCGCATTGAGCAGCAGGACGCGCCACAAGCGAGTCCACATTTGTCGCCCGGCTCGAGTGAGGTAGAGATGAGCAGCACACCGACCGACCAGCATGGGACAATCGCACAGGAAACAACGCTTACCGGGCCTACTGCGGGTGAGCCGGCCCAGGAAGACCCACGACCGACCTTCACGATAAGGGAGGCGGCGGCGCTTCTGGGTAAGTCCCTGCGGGCTCTGGAACGCAGCCTGATGGGCAAGTGGGGCAACAAGCTGCCCGAAGGCTGGACGGCCAGAAAGATTGCCACTGGCCAGGGATTCGAGTGGCGAATCATCCCGCCGCCGGGGTTTCGCGTGCGGCCTATATCGGCCGAACACGGCTCGCCGTTCAAGGAAGGCACCGGCGCGACAGGCAGCGAAGACGGCGAGCTTGTCCCGCAGTTGCCCGGGCGCCGCTACGGACCAGCTTGGAGCCTGCAGGACGACGGCGACGAGCAGTCTACCATCGTCATCGACCGCACTGACGAGGTCGAGCGCCTCTTGCGCGAGATCGTCGCCATCCAGAAGCAGCTTGCCGAAGAGCGGAAGATGCATCTCGAGGATCTCAGGTTGCTCAATCATCTGCAGGGCTCGATGCGTTTGCTGGAGGTAAAGGCTTCCGAGACGGAAAAACTCAAGGACGAGCTGCGCGCCGCGCAGAAAGAGTTTCTCGAGCTAAAGCAAGAGTACATGACCGTCCTCAGCCTGCCATGGTGGAAGCGGCTCTTCCTCCGCAGCTACCTGAGGAAATGCCGGCAGCCCTAGTCACGCAACTGCCCCGACGGGCGCAGCTGTGGGGCAGCAAGGTAAACTGGAGGGACGGGGCCTGCCCGCCCCGATTCGTAACAGAGTTGCCTGAACCGCCATGAAAAGCTTGCCCGGCTGACCCTTTCACCGGACAATAGGCATTCTGGAGTCTCTGAGCCGACATACCCAATGCTGACCCGCGCCAGAGTGAACGTCGTCTTCGAAGGAAACATATCGGTCTACGCGAGCCTGCGTGAAGTGCTCGAACGAGTGCATGCTCAGCAAGGCGTCGAGGCCGGCGTGCTGCGTATTGCCGGCCTTCGGACAGCCTGAGCGGCCGCCTGGCCATAGCGCGCGGGCGTTTCATCGTCGGGGCCCAGGTCGGGGAAAGCAACGAGTCTGGCTATGATGCAGTCAGGATACTGCTGTCCGTAACCAGCGGCAACTTTGCGTTTCTGGATACGGGCGGCGTATTTCCGTTCAGT
>DATNRD010000337.1:0-5484 GCA_036703665.1 Candidatus Obscuribacterales bacterium | reverse complement strand
GAGCGACATGGGCAAGGCCTTCTCGATTGTGGGAATTTACATCCTCAGCATGCTCATGTGGTTCCGACTGTCTGCCAATTGGCTCTCGATATTCTTGACGGCGGAAGGCTTCTTGCTCGTGTTGTCAGGCTTCTATCTCTCGGCGAGATCTATGCGATTCCTCGGTCTGGCCAGCTTCGGCGCGCTCGTTGTCCGGCTGCTGCTCCTGGAGCTGGCACATGCGGATTCTGTGCATGCTGTCGTTTCCTTCTGTGCTGCTGGTGGAGTGCTCCTGGCCGCCTCATGGGTTTACGCCTTTCTGGGCGCCAGATACGCCCGCGTGGAGCCTCGACCGGGGCGTGATCCGGAAGCCGCTGACGAGGCTGAGGGCGACCCTGCCGCCGGACTGCCGGATGGACCTATGCCGCGATATGAGGGCCTGGCAGGCGGCTGAGGAGCTGTCCGGTGCCTGGCAGGCAGAAGGAGGGTGAGGGCAAGCGAGCCTGCCTTGCAGGCTTGCACTGTTCATGCAAATCTCCCGGTCCACGAGGCCGCCTGCATCCTGCCAGCAGGGGGCTCCAGCACAAGCAGCACACGAGCTCAGTTCGGATGGCTTTGACAAATCTTTGACGAATTCGCCGTACAGTTGCCCCAGGCAAAACTCAGGTCAGACGTGAGCTTTGCCGGCAGATGCTAGCCGATGCGCTTGGCGCATCGTGCCTACTTAGCGCGCTAGCGCGCGCGGGGCGGATGGGACGCCCGCGCCCCCAGGGGATTCGCCTGCGCACTTCACTGAACATGTACGCGCCCCCAGGGATGTAACGACGACACATAGCCCCCGAACGGTATTGGGCGGCGCTCCTGCAGATGGGCTGAAAACTAAGTTAGTGCTGATTGGTGGAATAAGGTCCGTGATCCGCGTGGATCATGTTGAGGCAGGCTGCCATCTTTATCAGCTTGCTGGTCAGGGCCTGCTCTTGCTCGCGGTTGCTGCGGACAAAGCTGTTGAGCAGCGGGCTGCCGCCGGTCAGCGATGCGAAGGAGACCTCGCAGCTTGTAACCGTCTTGCCGTCGGCAAGATCGTAGCTCTTTACGCGGCGCCGCCCGACTGGATCATTAATCAGCGCGTGACGGCGAAGTCGATCGTTGGCCGTGAGAATAAGCTCCTGCCCCGCCGATGCTGAAATCAGCCTGTTGCTGACATACACGCGCACGGACGAGCCGCCGTCCTCCCACAGGTTGCGTACCTTGAGCAGCTCACCCTCGCCAGTGAGAAGGGACACGGTCCCAGGCTTGAAGTGCACCTTGAAGGGGCCGTGTTGCACGACCGTGCCACCATGAGACTCGACGAGGGCTTCGCCGGCGTCCAGGTGAACTACTCCGGAGCCGTCGACGCTCATGTTGTGACCGGGTAAGTACTTGAACGTGGCATGCCTGGTCGTCAGTGTCTGGAACGGTGCCGAAGCCGCGCTTGCGGACGGCCGGACGTAACTCACCGGAGAAAGGTCTGTGGCGTCGACGGCACGTGCGACCAGCCTGTTGCGCTTGTTCTCGCCTGGCTGCTGCCGTGACGGTCCGCCCGGACGGTCATGCTTGTACGATGCCTTGAAGGAGAACTTGGAGGACATGTCATCGCGCAATGATTCCATTCTCTTCTTCATCTGCACGCTGAAGGCGCCCAGGTCGCAGCGGAGCAGCTCGTTGCGCTGGGCCATGGCTGCTCGATTGAACTTGTTCTTGTTGACGCGTACGCTGCCGATGGTGACGGCGCCGGCGACGGGCTCTCGGTCAACGCCGTCGGTGGGAATAAGCTCCTCTTCGCTCAATGCCGTGTCCGCAACTACTACTTCCTCGCCGGCCGACATTGACAGACCGGCTTCGTGTCCCTTCAAATCCATTCTCGTGGCGGAGCCGGAGAGATTGGCGATCCTCAAGGCGCCGGAAGCCTTGTGCTCGACGACGGCCGAGCTGCCGCTGGGAACGACGATTGTGCCGTGAGCGGTTTCCACGCTGACCGGTTCGCTGCCCGCGACGGCAACAATTTTCCCTTCCTTGAGCACAAGCTTCTTGCCGCCGCTGGTGCTGAGGAATGTGCCCTGCGCTGCCACGACGGTCGAGCCGTCTTCCTGTTCCAGCGCGAAGGGCTGGCAGTAACCCATCGAGACGAACCAGGTGCGCACCACCGAGTTGATGTTGCCGGAGGCGGCCGTTTCGCGCTCTTCCTGCTCTTCGGCTAACTGCTGGACCTTCTTTTGCTTCTCGAGCATCATCACTGTGTTCGTGTTAAGGCGTGTGGTATCGGTCGCTACCAAACTATTTGCCGGTGGCTTCGGCGGAAGGGGCGCCTCCGGCGCGATTGAAATGAATGGCGCCGGCGGAGATGCTCCCGGTGGCAGGCCCGCTGGCACGACCAGTGGACCCACGGTTTGTATAAGAAGAGCACCCTGAATGGTGACAGTATGATCCGCGGGCGGGTCAAGTATGATTACGCCCCCAATTGATTGAAAACTGTTGCCGGCTAACGTGTATACGTCTGCACCCTGTGTTATGCCATCAGGCAATTTCACGCGGAACAGACCACCTTTGTCGATCAGAACGTTATTGGAATCAAGCACATAGCCGTCGTTGCCATCGATGCGTGGACTGTTGAAGCCGGAGCGCTGGCCGATTGCCTTGTCCAGGACCAGTTCCAGATCGAACAACTTGTTGGTTGTAGTGTCGATGGTACCGGCAAAAAAGGCTACGCCTCCCCCCGTGTATCTCGGAATCACGCTGCCCGCCACGTGGCGGGTGTCGCCATCGTCCGGCTCCTTGCCCCTCGAGATGGCTGTCAGCCCGCTGCCTATGACAATGTCGTCCAGGGCATTGAACCAGATATTGCCGCCGTGGGACGTCAGCGTCAGACCATCGGCCGCCAGGATGTCGTTGCCGCTCAGGAAGCCGATATAGCCCGGGTTCTTTACGGGATCGGCGCCGGTAACCAGGCTGGGCGTGAGCGTTCCACCATGGGCTGTGATAGTGACCGAATCACCAATGACTATGTCGCCGGTACCGGCTCCTGCCTGGTAAGTATCGACCAGAACAAACCCGGGCTGCGCGACCGAGAATGCGGGCAATATGTCGTCCGGCTGCGGGGGCGGTGCCATCGGATCGGGCGGGGTCAAGGTGCCGGCCGTTATGACGACCCCCAGTGGCGCCATCGAATCCTCCCCGATCGTGAGCCCGCTGCGCGCCAGCAGGCTGATGTTGTTTTGGGCGCTGAGCTGAGCGCCGTCGAGCACGGCCATGGATGTGGCGGAGCTCAAAGATATGGAGCTGACAACCGTTGGATTGAGTACGTCGCCTGAGACTGCAATATTGGCAATCGTGAGGACCGAGCCGGCGGCGAGAGAATCGGTGGTGGTTACATTGAACCCCCTCATCGATGCGCCTGTGATTGCGCCGGCAATTTCTCCCTGGGTTACGCTGACGGCACCCAGGGCACTCTGGAGATTGACTCCGCCGGCCGCCCTGAGCGCGCCTGTGCCGGTGACCACGACGCCCTGATCGCGCCTGATTGTCAAAGTCCCGGAGGCATCGACCAAACCGTTGTTCAAGAGGCTCGGCGTGGTGAACTCAATATCCCCACCTGCAACAGTTTTGATCTCTCCCTGGTTTTGAATGCCACCAACGGCATCGATAAAGATATTTCCACCATTGCTTGTTAGGGTGTTTAAAACTACAACACCACCTCCCAGGTTTTGAATGTTGACGCCGGCGGTGCCGACGGTGACATCGTGGATGCGCAGGGTAAGACCCGGGATCGTGGATACTAACTGACTTCCGGTCACGTCAACGACGCCGACCAGAGTGCCGTTGCCTGAAAGCTGCACAGGCTGATTGCCCAGGAGGAACTTGAGTGTGCCTTGATCGTTGAGGGTTGCCGCGTTGGCCGAGACCGTGGTCAGAACATTGAGGTGTAGCTCGGTGTCCCCTGTGTTGGTGATCGACACCTGCCCGCCTTGCCCGGACCCGAGAGCGTCGACCTGGATAGATCCCGATACGAAGTTCGCCTCGGTGGATCCGCCTACCTGAAAGATGGCCGGTGGCGGCGGCGGAACGTGATACTTGATGTCGATTTGCCCGCCATCACCCAGTCCCAGTCCGTTAGCCGTCACCGAGCCATATATCTTCACATTGCCTGAATTGCCCAGACCATCATCTCCCGCTTCTATGAAAATCGTGCCGCCTGCCCCGTCGATTGCACCGTCCGCGGTGACTCCCGCTCCTGTCGCTAGCGAGCCCACAGTGATGTCACCGTCCGAGAAAGCGGCTGACTTCAATTTGACGATGCCGCCGGCGCCTGTTGTCGAGCTTGCGCTCACTTGCTGAGTGGTGAGTGACGTTCCGGCGAGCAGATCGATGTTCCCGCCGTTGATCGTGAGATTGAAGGGTACAGTTACCGAGCCCTGATTGCTGTGAAACGTAAGACTGTTGGTGACGTTGCTGAGCGAGTCGAGGGTCAGGTCGCCGGTGTCGGCCATGAAGGAAACCGTGGCGCCGCTCAGTTGGATGCTGGACGCCGATGCGGAAGTGATGCTCACATCTACCAGACCCGCGGCAATTAACTTGATCGTGTTGGCGGCTGACAGTGTGTCACCGCTGACTGTCAGGTCGCCGCCGCTGCTCTGGATGGTCAGATCGCCGGTTGCGGCGGCGATCACGCCCGCGATAAGACTTGTAGTCGCGAAACTGACCGAGGCGCCGCTTGCCTCTACCGCTCCGCGTAATTGTCCCGGTGCGGTTACAGTGACAATCACGTTCTGGTTGGCCATGGTCTTATAGTTAATGACACCATAAGTTACAGCAGTGGCATTGTGTGCAGACACAAGCGTGTTCACGTCGACAGCCAGATTGCCGGTAGTGTTCAAGTTCTTAAAGGTAATGGAACCCGGGACGCCGCCGCCTGCAGCGTCGACGGTCACGGCGCCTGAGACGTAGTTGCCCGAGCAGATGGTGCAGCCGACCGTCAACGAGCCGTCGCTATACGACACGGAAATCTGCCCGCCATCGCCGTTGCCGGCTCCGCCGTTTGCGCTCAGTGCGCCATTGACTGAAAGTTGACCCGGGCCGAGGGCAGCCAGGTTGATTGTCCCTCCTTCGCCGCTTCCGGCGCCGTCGACGTTGAGCGAGCCGTTGACCGTAAGCGATGCGCCCTGGAAGTCGAAAGTGCCGCCCTTGCCGTTGCCGCTGGGCTGGACCGTCACTATGTTAGGCAGGGCGAGGTCGACTGAAACTCCGCCGGTACCCAGGTTCTTTATGATGATCTCCCCGCCGTCACCAGCAGAGCCTGCTTTGGCTTCAATGATGCCGGTTATGACCCCGTTGGCGGTGCCCGCCGCTCCGGCTCCGACCACAAAAGTACTGGCGCTGTTGGATACAAGCTCTATGCTGCCTCCTGCTCCTGTACCGGCGCCATTTGCGGCAAGCGGTCCGGCTACGTAGAGCTTGCCGGAGCCGGCCGTG
>DATNRD010000336.1:0-8614 GCA_036703665.1 Candidatus Obscuribacterales bacterium | reverse complement strand
CGAGTCTTGCGATCCCTTTGTTACCGCCTTGATCTTTATGGCAATGGAGCACGCGGCCGAGCTGCGGGTGCACGGGAGGGTTTCTCCACTGCTGCTGGAGAACCTGACAGAGTTTCAAGCTGCGTGGGCCAGTTGGCGACCCGAAAGGTACCGGACGGTAGATATCTTCGCCGATTGCGAACGTGAAGAGTCTCCGCCGGCATCGAATCGTCCTGCAATCTGTGCATTTACCGGCGGTGTCGATAGCTCGTTTACCGTTTATCGCCACACTAAAAAGCTCTGCGGCAGAGCCAGAAAGGACATCCAGGCGGCATTGTTCGTCCACGGCTTCGATATCTCGCTTGATCAGCCGGACGCTTTTGCCCGGGCAGCCGGACGCGCCCGACATGCCCTCTCTGACCTCGCTGTGGAGCTCCTGACCGTAAAAACGAATCACAAGGAGCTCAATCCCGACTGGAACTACACTCACGGGGTGGGCATAGCATCGTGCCTTGCGCTGTTCAGCCGGCGGTACTCCTGCGGGTTGATCGGCAGTACTTATAACTACCGGCGCCTGAGCTCAAGTTGGGGAAGCAACCCGGTGACCGACAGGCTCCTATCCAGCGGCAGCTTTCAAATTGTCCACGACGGGGCCGGTTATACTCGGAGTCAGAAGCTGGATACGGTGGCCGCCTGGCGCGAGGGCTTCAGAAACTTGCGAGTCTGCTGGAGCGCGCCGCGGCAGGATGAGAATTGCGGCCGTTGCGGCAAGTGTGTGCTCACTCTCGTGGCCCTTATGATTGGCGGGCTCCCGCAGCCGGAGTCATTCGCCGGCGCGAGCCCTACGGAGGCGTTGCGGCAATTGCGAAATCTGGACGCCGAGCACACGGAGATGTTCGAGTACGCTCGCGACCGGGCCCGCAGAGGCGGGCTTGATCGACGACTGATGTGGGAGTTGGAAAGGTGCGCCTGGTACAACAGGACGAGACTCCGCCTGGAGAGATCGTCCGGAAACCGTCTGATCGAGGCAGCCCGACGGCTCGCGCTGAAGCTTCATGCCTGCCTGGCGTAGGAACTCATCGTTCTGAAATTCCCCAACTTGACACGGAGTTGACGCAACCATGACCGAGCGGAGCACACAGCACGACGAACGAGGAGACTCAATGCGCGTCCTGCCTGTGCTTCCCCGCCTGGTTCCCGATATCCGCGTCTTCGACATGCCCGACGGGCTCGGTTTTCAATTCCACGGCGTGAGAGTCCCGGTCCTGGTCAGAGGCAAGCTTGCTTCCGCTGTTCTTCCCTGGCTGTTGCCCTTGCTTGACGGAAAGAGAAGCACACAAGACATTGTGGAATCGCGTCCGGCTACAGTATCAGGCGATGATGTCGTCAAAGTTCTCCTCACCCTGCAGACGAAGGGGCTGCTAGTGGACGCTCAGCCACAAGCGCCGCTAGTCTCGGCTTTGGACGCCAGGCAGGATCCCGCTCTGGAACGCCAGCTTCTCTTCTGGGGAAGGAATGTCGGGTTGACGTACGCCAACCGCTCTGGTGCGGAAGCACAGCACAAGCTGATGACCTCGCGGGTGGTGCTCGTGTCAGACGGCATGTTCGGTGCTTCCGTGTGCGACCTGCTGCTTCGCCAGGGCATCGGCAGGATTGATGTGATCGAATGGTCCCACCAGCGGCTTGCTCAAACGATCTTCTCGGAACGAGCAGTCCGTGAGGCCGTGACCGTGCAGTGCGCCGAGCGAAGCAATCCGGATGATCTTGCGGTTCGGCTCGAGGATCTCGCTCAGCAGGCGGACCTGGTAGTAACGGCATTGCGATCAGCACCCAGCGTCGTTTTTGAAGCGATCAACAGGATATGTATCAGTGCCGAGCGCAGCTGGTTGCGCGGACATGATGACGGTGCCTGGATCGAAGTCGGGCCCTGTGTCAGTCCCGGCAGCTCCGGGTGCTATGTTTGCATGCGACTGCGGCAGGTGAGCGTTCTGGAACATGCCGTGGAAGATGAACTATACCAGCGTCATTTGTTGGAGCACCGGGAGAGTCAAGGACTTGTGGGGGAGAGCATCGTCATGGCTACCCTGGGCGCGTCCTTGCTTTGTGCGGAGGTGATGCGCGTGCTGACCTTGCTGGCACTGCCTGCCTTGCAGGGAACGGTGGTGCGCGTTTCCTTTGACGGTAGGATTGAGCGCAATACGTTCAAGAGGGTACCCCGGTGTCCGGCGTGCTTCCGGGGGGAAGTCACGAGTACTCTGGAGGCTTCCGGTGTTGCTTCTACCCCTTGAGCATGACCCCGGTCCGCTTGCTTGGGTCTTGGACTGGGTCGATGACCGGTTTGGTCCATTGACCGGTCTATCAGGGGCAAGGTTGTCCGTGGGGCGGCAGCCGCACTGGTGGCTTTATAACTGCAGCCTGAGCAGACCTGTCGGTGTGCACTTCACGGATCACCCGATACGCTGCAGCGGTGCTTCCATTGATGGCTCCGTCGCCCTGAAAAGGGCTTTGGGAGAAGCGATAGAGCGCTACTGCTGGTACGACTCGCAGAACTGGTATGAGGTAGAAGTGCTGCCTGCTTCCGAATGCTCCGTCATCGACGTGCTGCCCGCCTGCGCCGGCGACGAGCCGTGTGCCCCCGGTCTTAAGGGGATCAGCCCGAGCTGTACGCTGCGGCAGACGCGGGTGAATAAGCTGTCGTCGGGGGAAAGGGTGTGGTTGCCCGCCGGCTACGTACATGCTGGATTGATTCCGCGTAATCCGGAGCCGCACGTCACGATACCTGTGTCGACCGGTGCCGCCTTCAGCGACGATTTGGTCAAAGCCATATGGTCCGGGCTTTGTGAAGTGGCGGAGCGCGATGCCTTGATGTTGTGCTGGCTCAATCAAATACCTGCCCCTCGTATCGCCATCGATGCGCATGACTGCCCGCTGCCACTGTTCGAGAGACTTTCATTACTGAGCGAGCAGGGGCTAAGCGCCACGTTCTGGGACATATCCACGGACTTCCTGGTACCCACGGTGCTGTGCCTGGTCAGAGCCGGGCAGTACCCTTACCAGGCTGTCGGCGTGGCTTGCTGCACGGATCCGCTGGAGGCACTATGCAAGGGACTGGATGAGGCAATCATGGTTAGAGCGGCGCACAGCAAGGCGATTGAAAAGGTCTCGCTGCCATCGACGGCCGATTTTGGTTGGATGACCGCGCTGGAGGACCACGGCAGCCTGTATGCCGCCTGGCAGGGCACCGCGGCATTTGATTTCCTGCTCGCGGACAACCAGCATGTCACCGACTTGAGCGCCTTTATGAACCGCGCGTGGTGGCAACGCCCGCAGAACATGGAGCAGCTTCGAGCGATGGCGCTCCGTTGCGAAGAAGAGCTGCACTGTACGATTTTGTGGGCCGACATAACATCTGACGAAGTGCGAGGGCGCGGTACCGCCGTCAAGGTCGTAGTTCCGGAAATGGTACCGTTGGCAGTGGCATCAGCACGCTGGCTGGCCAGTACTCGACTGATCCGGCACGCTGAACGCAACGGCAGGTCGCGCCCCGGAATCAATCCCTACCCTCATCCCTTTCCTTAGCTGAGGTCAACGGCAGTATGAATCTTCATTTAATGGCGGGAAACGAAGCGGAAGAGTATCACCTGGCAAGTTCGATCGATCCGTCACGCAAGCATATCTTCGCGCCGCCGGAGCTCGATGAAGGCGAGCGCATGGCCGCCTACCTGTCGGAGGGGCGGGTGGATGTGAGCGAGCACGGCTGCGTGAAGTTGGAGATTGATGGTGTCGAGTGTGACATGAGGCTCGACACGGCGATTCTCACCCGGCGAAGTGGGCGGTCGTGGAGTACGGTGCCACTGGCAAAATCCGTTCTGGGCAGCGTGCTCCACCTGGCTAATGGTGTTCGTCGCAAGGAAAGCGCTTTGTTGCCGCCAGGTTGTGATAGGAACGCCCCCAGCGCCGGAGCTCTGGGATCGGTGGAGCTCTTTTGCTGTGTACTCAATGTGGAAGGAGTCCAGCCAGGATTGTACTACTTCGACAACACCGGCCACAGGCTGCTTCTTGTCAAAGAAGGGCAATTTGCCACCTGGTTGAGCGCTTGTGTGATGCTGCAGGAGGATTTTTGTCGGTCTGGGGTAATCATCTTTCTGGTCAGCGCTCAGAAGCGACTGGCCAGCAAGTACGGGATCAGGGCGTACAGGCTGGGACTTTTGGATGCTGGGCACGTTTCTCAGAATATATACCTCGCATCTACTGCATATGGCCTGCAAGCGTGCGCGGTAGGCGGATTCGTAGATTCAGAGGTGAATAACGCCCTGGGCATCGACGGCATCAGCCACTGCGCGGTTCTGGCATTAGCAGTGGGCAATGTCTGAAGCCGCGGACAGGTCGCCGGTGTTGCATGAGCGAGCTGGCGCGCAGAAATGCCGGTCGTTGGGCATGTGCTTGCTGGCTAATAAGCGTGACGCACCTATTGCAAACACCACGGGTCGTGATAATGTAACTGCGAGCCAGTCAGTGGTTTTCAGGAGGAAAAGCGGTGCGCATGTCTGCGGCAGAACAGTTTCAACTCATACTCGACCGATACGTGAAGCAAGAAGATTGTCGGGCTTCGGAGCTGGATGCAGTGGATCTCGGCCAGCCTAATTCGTCGAAGCAAGTGGCACCAGGTCCCTGTCAAATTTGCTGCAACAACTGCAACATTTCGGTCGTGGGGCCCCTGGAGGTCATTCTCGACTGACCTGAGCATCGGGCAGTTCGCGTAGCTGCCCCGTTGTATCCGCGGGCCGGGCGCGGTGCCAGTACCGGAGCTTGCGGGCTGGGGAACAATTGACCCGTATGGACTGCCCGGGCGGTGCGCGGAGGCACCGCTGCCAGCTATGCCTGACATCGACAGCAGTGGCACATTGACGGTGAACGAGCGGAATGCCGCCAGCCCTTTGCGTGCAAACAGCGCAGAGCAGCTGCAGTTCTTTCTCGAGTGCCGTCGGCGCTACGGAGACTATGTGAAGTTCCGAGCCGCCGGCGAAGAGTTGCATTTATTTGCTCATCCGGATGCCGTCGAGCATATCTTGCTGAGCAACCAAGACCATTACAGCCGTCCGGAGAGCTTCACGGCCAGGATGAGCCCGCTGATGGGCGGCGGGCTGTTGACCAGCAGCGGAGACCTATGGCTGAGGCAGCGGAGACTGCTCCAGCCCCTCTTCGGCAAGCGGTCCGTCGCTGATGTCCACCAGGTAGTCGCTGACCGTACCGGGCGGTTGCTTGAATTATGGCAGCGAGCCGGTGGCGATCAAATTGTCGACTTCTACGCAGAGATGGAGCGGCTGGCCAATTCAATTGCCGTGGAGCTTCTCTTTGGCGGTGACAAGGACGAGACGGCGTGCGCAGCCAGGACCTCGCTGGTAGAGAGTTTAACCCTCTTGAAACAACTGATGCACAGGGCCCTGTTCGCGGCGGACCCAACGGCTGTGGCGGTTGACCTTGCAACCGCCAGGCAACGCTTCGAGAAGCTGGTAACGGAGCTAATGTCGCGGCGTGATACCGGATTGCCGTGCCATGACCTTCTGGCACTGATGAGCACAGCCGGTCGGGATCAACCTGGTGGCACGATGACGCGGCAGCAGCTTTTCGATGAGGCTAAGACGTTTCTTGTTGCAGGTCACCACGCTACGGCAACTGCCGTCACATGGACCTGGTTTTTGCTTTGCCAGCACAAGGGTATCCGCAATCGCTTTTACGAGCAACTAGGCTGCCTGCGGGGTAATTCACCTGATCCGGCAAAGCTGGCAGCTCTGCCGTATTTGCGGATGATCCTGGAGGAGTCGCTAAGGCTGTACCCTCCCGTCTTTGTTCTTGCGCGTACTGCTCGTCACAAGGACACGATCTGTGGGCGGACCGTGCCCGCCGGAGCCACAGTGCTTGTCAGCCAGTGGGTGACCCACAGGCACCCCGAGTTCTGGGCTCGTCCTGAAGAGTTCGATCCTGAGCGCTTCAATCCCGCTGAAGCGGCCTCACGTCACAGATTCGCCTTCTTTCCGTTTGGCGCCGGCCAGCGGCAGTGCATTGGTCAGCAGCCAGCAATCGTGGAAGCTCTTACGATCCTGACGATGGTGGGGCAGGCATTCGATCTAGAGCTCTACCCTGACCAGGAAGTGGTGCCCTATCCGTCATTCGTGCTCATGCCCAGGGACGGGCTGCGCATGCGATTGCGGCGGCGCAAAGGCTGATCGTCTGCCTGGGCTGCCAGGTCATGCGGCACTGAAGCCACTGGCGGTGCTCGAGATCAGCTGCGAAAGTCATGCCACTGCCCGTCGGGACTCAGAACTTGATTGGGGCGAAAGCGCGCCTTGTATTCCATCGAACGGCAGCCCTCCACGTAATATCCCAGGTAGACGTAAGGGAGATTCAATTGCCGCGCGCGCTCGATCATCGTCAATATCGCCCAGGTTCCCAGTGAGTGCTTTCGGTAATCGGGATCGAAGAAATAGTAGACGCCGGAGAGCCCGTCGGGCACTGGATCTACGTAAACCACGCCCACCAGCTTGTCGTGCAGGTAGTACCGCCATTCCTGGACCTCGAAGGGCGACTCGGACAGGTTGTTCAAGTGCATGAAAGCATCGTAGTCGGTAGTGGTCGGCCAGCCTTTGGTGGAGGAATGGTGCTCGTGGTGGCGAACATAGAGATCGACCTTCTCTGCGTCAGAAGGCATGGGTGGACCAATTTCCAGATGGATAATTCCGGCATTCAGCTTCGCCGTTCTGCGTTGGCTGCGGTTGGGGCAAAACCGGTCGGCCGGAACGCGCAGGCTTTGGCAGGCGGTGCAAGACGGGCAACGGGGCCTGAACGTCAAAAACCCGGTGCGTCGCCAGCCCTCATTCAAGAGTTCCAGGTATCCGGCAGCGGAGAGTCCGGGGCGCATGACGTACTCCAGGCGCCATAACCGATCCGGCAGATATGGGCACTGGCTCAACGGTGTAACGTAACGAAGCTGCTCAGCCATGTACGTGTTCAGTATTAGCGGTTATACCCCCTCAATCAGCCGCGGCTTGCGCTTTACACATCGTACGGGCTTAGCGCGCTAGCGCGCGGGACGAGCGGGTTACGCTTCTCCTCGCTCCTTCATTTCCACAATTCCCAGCTGGGCAAGCTCGCCGAGCTTCTTCAGCCCTTGAGTCAGCTCCGAGCCGACAGCCGCGAGTTTCTCCGCGTTGACAGCGCTTCTTATGACCTGTGTTCCGCCGATTATCTGATCGAGTCCGGCAGCGAGTTTTTGAAAGTCTGTCATCTCAAAGGCCTCTTTGGCCAATTGCCCGCATCTTGTGAGTATCTCGATGATCTGGTCCACATCGCGCACGCCGTCCTTATCCAGGTCAAGCAATTTCAACTTCTCGAACTTCTCTTTTAGGTAGTCGGTTACGGAGTCGATCGCTACCTCCGTCAGCTTGCGTCTTATCAGCATGAGTCTACCCTCCACCGGGAATCGTCTGTACCGGTGGGAAGCTTAACATGGTGCCCTCACAGGCTGGCCAATGGCACTAACCCGGGCACGCATGGCGCTCCGGTTTTTCCTGGGAGCGCCTGAGTGTCCTGCCGGCCGGAAGTCGGTGCTGCCCCGGCAGCAGATTTCCTTATCTTGGTGCCACCGGCGTGCGGCCGGTGGGTTCTGGGGATGTGCGCTCTTCTTGCGGCTTGCAGCGGGTCGCTCACCTCTCTGCCGTTGCCCAGAACCCCGTCAGGCGCGCAATCCTTCGTAATCCCCGCATTGACGAATCCCCGTTACGCACATTACCTTAAGTTATCCCCCGGAGAATTTTCCGAGCAGGGTGACAGGTGGGGTAACGAGCGGGCTGCCGGGGAGTTGGCACATGGAACCCTTGAATGTAACGATCGACGAATGCTCGAGCGAGGGCGGGCTGAAGGAGCTGTCGCGCCGGCAGGTTATCGTCGTCATCGACGGGCTGCTTACGCTGCGGTATGGAGATCCTGCCTTCGAGCGCAAGCTGCGCTCCACCCCTAATCTGAGAATTCTCAGCATCGACGGGTTGCCTGCTGGAACCAAGCTGCGCCACGGGGTCGAAGAGAGGGGATTTTACTTTTGGTTCGATGATGGCTCAGGCGAGCTGAAACGTTACTTTTACCCTTCCGCCTTGAAAGAGGTACGTGTAAACGGGCAGTACATCGACGTTGAACAGGAATGGAAGTGGCTCATTGAATCGCATCTGGCCAGATACGGCAGCAGCGTGGCTGGGTTCTTGAGTGTCATGGCTGAAATCGGTGTGCGCGAGCTGTTTTCGTACTACGCGAAACTGGCGAAGATGCCGGAGCCGAAGCTCGAGTTTTTGTTCAAAGTGCTGTGCAAGGCTGCCAAAGACTCCACCGACCCCTACTTCGGCATCTATCTGTCCGATGTGACCATGGCCAGATTGATCAGGTCGGTGACCAATGCTGCAAACAAGAGACGCCAGCAGGTGACGCCCGCCAACATGGCTCCTTATGTCGAGGCTGTTCTTGTCGTTCTGGAAACGATTGCGTCGGATGCCCGCAACCAACTCGGACAGAAGGATACGAGCGCTGGCGGCGTTCAGCTGTGCGGGCTGTCAGGGCACATGCGCCGCCTCGATGCCATTGCGTTCTG